>DASUUL010000291.1:0-7484 GCA_036374115.1 Acidimicrobiia bacterium
CGTGTCGGCGTGCCGCACCGGCATCGCCTCGCTCGTCGACGGTGCGCTCCGCGAGCTCGCGGCGGCGGGGCTCGGCGAGCCTGCGACCGCGTTCAAGGACAAGGTGAACTACAAGCAGCCGGGCGGCGCCGGATTCAGTCCCCACCAGGACCGCCTCGCCTATCCGGGCGTGCGACGCGTGCTCTCCGTGCTCGTGGCGGTCGACGAGTGCTCGGCGGAGTCGGGCTGCCTGTGGCTCGCCGACGGTGTCGAGGGGCTTTTGCCCACCGACGCGCGGGGGGTGGTCCGGAGCGACGTCGTGGAGGATCTCCACTGGTCGCCCGCCGAGCTCGCTCCCGGCGACGCCGTGTGCATCGACGGGCTCGCGCCGCACTACAGCGAGTCCAACCGCAGCCACGCGCCCCGGCGCGTCCTGGTGGCGAGCTATGCGCCCGCCGCCGAGGGCTACGGCCGCGAGCGCTACTACGCGGCGCGAGCGGCGGAGATGGCCCGCGCCACCGCCGAGGACGGCCGCTTCCGGATCAGCACGCTCGCCGACTTCGAGGGCACGGAGGTCGCGACAGGCGCTCCTGCGGTCGCGACCTGCACCCACGATCAGGCCGACGGCGCGCCGCTGTCGGCCTGATCGCGGGATCCACCGAGGTCGAATCGGAAGAAGTTCGCCACACTGCCGGCGATGGCGCCGATGAGCCCGACGCCCGAGACCATGAGCGCCACTCCGGCCCACCGTCCGGCACTGGTCTCGGGCACGATGTCGCCGTAGCCGACGGTGGTGATCGTGACGACACCCCACCACAGCGCGTCGCCGTAGCTCCCGAACTCCGGGTTCGTCGCTTCCTCGGCGCGGTACGCGACGTATGAGCACACGAACACCATGGCGGTCGCGATGCCGGTTGCGCGGCCGATGCGTTCGAGCAGCCGCCGGGCCGCGGCGGTCGCCACCACGATGCGGGCGAGGCGGGCGAGGCGCACGACGACGAGGAACCGTGAATTGGAGAAGCCGGGGATGAAGAACCACGGCGCGGTGAGCACCACGACGGCAAGGTCGAAACGACCTCGCCACGTGCGGAGGTAGTGAACGGTGAGTCGCTCGTGCACGAAGAGGTCGACGAGGAACACGAGCCACGTCACGACGTAGACCACGCCGGCGATCACGTCGTCGTGGTCGACCAGACCGAGGATGATCGGCAGCACCGCGGCGAGCAGCACGATCGGCTGGGCGACGGCGTCGTAGCGCTCGCGCCGTTCGACGTCGGCCGGTTGACGTGCCTCCCCCGGCCGGGCCGACGCGGGATCGGGTCTGCTCACTCTCGTATCCTGCCCAGAGGCGAGGGCGTGCCGGTGGACCCGCAGGATGGCGGGAGGCACAGGAAAGGAGCGGCCATGGAGGTCAAGGAGCTGGGCCACGTCGTCCTCTACGTCCGCGATCTCCAACGCTCGGCGTCGTTCTACGGCGACGTCCTCGGCTGGCACCGCATCGATGCGGGCGAGATCGGCTTCCCGGCGGCGGCGTTCTCGAGTGGCCGGACCCACCACGAGCTGCTGCTCATCGAGGTCGGTCCCGACGCCGCCTCACTCCCGGCGGGGCGGCGGGTCGGCCTGTACCACGTCGGGCTCAGGGTCGGTGACTCCGACGACGAGCTGCGGGAGGCGCTCGCCCGCCTGCGCGAGGCCGACGTCGAGATCGTGGGGATGAGCGACCACACCGTGACGCACAGCATCTACATCCGCGACCCCGACGGCAACGAGCTCGAGCTGTACGTCGACGTCCCGGGCGTCGACTGGAAGGAGCACCCCGAGGCCGTCCTGGCACCGATCAGGCCACTGAGGCTCTGACCGGCCAGGACGCACCCCGGGGTGCGTCCGACAGCTCCCTCAGAGGCCGAGGCGGGCAGCAAGCGCCCGGGCGTCGCCCGGCTCGAGCACCGACTGGGCGAGGGCCCACACCGCGGCGAACACGTCGGCCGGCCTGCTGGTCGACACCGCGCTGCGCCTCGAGGCCGTCGGCGACGCGGCCTGAGGCCGCGCCGTCGCCGGCACCGCCGCTGCGCTCAGCCCGCCCCCGGATCCCGCCACATCGGGAAGACGGGCGGACCGTCGGGCAGGGTGAGCTCGGCGAGGACGCGGAAGCCGTGCCGCTCGTAGAGCCGGCGGTTGTCGGTGCTGGTCGCATCGAGGTAGGCGGCGACACCGGTGGCGTCGCTGCGCTCGACGCCCTCGCGCAACAGCAGCGAACCGATGCCCTCCCCCTGCCGTTCGGGGACGACGCCGATGAAGTTGAGATACCAGCACGGTTCCTCGGGGTGGTGCTCGCCGAGCAGCGCAAGGCACGCCTCCATCCGGCCGGCGTCCTCCGGTGACAGTGCGAGCAGGGTCTCGGCGAACGCCTCCTCGTCGTCGGCCACTGCCTCCCCCGGGGGAACCCACAGCGCCGCGCCGACACCGTCACCGGCGGCGTGGCTCACACCGTGGTGCGCGATCGCCTCGGCGAACACGTCGAAGGCCGGGGGCAGCAGGTCGCGGCGCCGGTCGTCGTCGGGAAAGATCCAGGTGAACACGGGGTCGTCGGAGAACGCGCCGCTCAACGCGGTCACGACGTCCGAGCGATCGCGGCTCGTCACCGTGCGAACGGGAAGGGTGATCGATCGTGGCCATCTCGTGTCCTTTCGCGGGTGGCAGCGCCACCCTTGCTAGTGGTGCAGCCGGTAGAAGCGGAACGTCTCGTGCTCGATGGGCAGGACCTCGACACCGTCGAAGCCGGCCCGGCGGGCGTAGTCGGCCAGCGTGTCCGTGCGCATCACCGTGCCGGTGCCCTCGGACGGTTCGGACGACAGGCAGTCCGGAAGGCAGCACGTCAACGAGTACCCGTAGAAGAGCCGCTCCACATCGGTACCGGGCGCGGTGAACCGGTCCTCGGTGCGTTCGTCCATCACGACGACGGCACCGTCGTCTCCGGCGAGCCGGCGCATCGACGCGAGGACCGAAACGGGATCGGGCATGTCGTGGATGCACTCGAATGCGAACACGGCGTTGTACCCACCAGCCGGTTCGGCTGCAGCCCCGTCGGAGACGTGGAGTTGCACGCGGTCGGCAACGCCGTATTCGACGGCGTTGCGTCGGCCCATCTCGATCGACGGCTCATCGATGTCGAAGCCGTCGACGGTCACCTCGGGGTACGAACGAGCGATGCCGATGGCCGACCACGCTGCACCGCAGCCGACGTCGGCGGCTCGACCGCCCGAGCGGAGCCGGTCGTGGACGTCGGGGATCGCCGGCAGGATCTCCTGACCGAGCTGGTGGAGGAACAGCGGGCGGTTGACGGCCGCCTGCGCCTCGCGCGGATCCTCGCCGAGCTCGGCCCAGCTCACACCGCCACCGTCGCGGTAGGCGGCCGCGATCTTGTCGAGGTGGAAGCCGACGCCTCCGATGAAGCGGGCGAGCGGGGCGAGGAAGGTGAGGCTGTCCTCGTCGGTGAGGACCTCGGCGTGACCTTCCGGGAGCGTGTAGCGGCGCTCGGTGGCGGCGGCATCGACGTCGTCGACGGTCACGTAGCCGCCGACGGCCTGGTGCTCGAGCCACTCGCGCGCGTAACGCTCGTTGCTCGCGGTGCGCTCGGCCAGCTCGACCGAGGTGAGCGGGCCGTGCTCCGCCAGGGCGCGGTACCAGCCCAGGCGGTCGCCGAGGTAGATCGCGTGCACGTCCTGCGCTCCCAGAACCGCCGCGAAGACCCGCTCCGCGAACGCGTCGGCGCTGGTGTCGATCGTGGGCGTCGTGGTCTCGGCTGCAGTCATGGTGTGCTCCTTTGTGCTCGGTCTTCGTTGCGCGGTCGGGCCCACAGGGTGAATCTGAGGATCGGCACGAAGCCGATGCGCTGGGCCGGGGATCGGCTGTAGTCGCTGAAGACCCCTGTCACCCACACGTCGGGCGCCGTGTTCAGACGGTGCACGGCGTGGGCGCGCCAGTGGCCGCGCCCGCGTGCCGTCGGTTGCGTCACGCCCAGCGCGAAGCAGGCGATGCCGGAGTCCGCGAAGAGCGCGCCCAGGCTCACGGGTTCGCCGTCGTCCCAGCCCAGGGTCAGCCGCAGGCGGGCGTCGGCGAGGATGCGCTCGTCGACGAGCGAACCGGCGCGGAAGGGCTGCAGCTCCGGCAGCGGGTAACCCTCCACGGCGACACGCTCCCAGTCGACGAGCCCGGCAGGGTCGTCCACCTCGGTCACGCGCACGTCCGGGGCCTCCGGGACGCCCACGAGGCGGGCCGGCGGCCGGACGAGGAGCGGCGGGTGACCGATCAGATGCCACCCGCGGCGCTGCAGGTCGCCGGTGGGCCACGCGCTCCAGAGCAGCGCTTCGCCCGTACCCCCGGCGAAGAAGGCCTCGACCTCGTCGAGCACACCGTCGGCGGTGGCGGGCTCGAGCGGCGCCAGCAGCGTGGCCGAGTTGAACCAGCCGCTGGGACGGCCGAAGTCGGCAGCCGCGAACGCCGGCCCCTGCACGGCCCGTCCGCCGGCGCTGGTCGCGAATGCCTCGCACTGGTGCGCCCAACAGAAGAGGTAGCGGCGCAGCAGCGAGTCCTCGACAGGGGTCTCGGGCTCCCACCCGGTCGTCAGGTTCTCGGTGGTCGTGGTCATGAGGAGCATTGTCCGAATCGCCGTCGCAGCGCCGTCGCAGCGCCGTCGCAGCCCGGCGCGGGCCCATTCCCGCCACTGCAACGGGGCGCAGGCCGTACGATTCGGGCGCGTGCGCATTCGGGTTCTCGGGCAGGTCGCGGCCGTCGACGGGGCCGGCGAGATCGTGCGGATCGGCAGCCGCAGCCAGCGGATCGTGTTGGCCACGCTCGCCGCGGCCGGGGGCGACACGGTCGGCGCCGACCGGCTGATCGACGCCTTGTGGGGCGATGACCCGCCTCGCACGGCGGAGCACTCGCTGCGGACCTACGTCTCCCGGCTGCGCCGCACGCTCGGCGACGCGATCGCCATCCGTCCCGCCGGGTATGCGCTGGCCCTCGACACGAACGATGTCGACGCCCTCCGGTTCGAAAAGCTCGTTCGCGACGGCACCGCCGCAACGGGGGACCGGGCGTTGCCGCTCCTCGACGAAGCCCTCGAGCTCTGGGGTGGCGCCCCGTTCGGTGACGTCGCCGACACCGGGCCCCTCCTGGGCGCGGCCGTCCGTCTCGGCGAGCTCCACAGCGCCGCGCGCGAACGGCGGGCAGCCGTGCTGCTGGCCGCGGGACACGTCGCCGAAGCCGTCGCCGCGGCCGAGCAGCTGCTCGCGGACGAACCGCTCCGTGAAGGCACCTGGGCCGTCCTCGTCGAAGCCCTCGCGCGCGCCGGCCGGGCCGCCGAGGCGCTGCGCGCCTACCAGCGGGCCGCGAGTGCGCTGACCGGCGCCGGCCTGGAGCCGTCGCCCCGCCTGCGCCAGGCCGAGGCGCTCGCGCTCGAAGGTGCGCCGGCCGAGGTCGAGGCGAGCGACCGGGGACGGCCGCTGCCCACTCCGGCGACATCCCTCGTCGGTCGGGATCGAGATCTCGACGGGCTCGAGCACCTCCTGGGCTCGGCCCGGGTCGTCACGCTGACCGGGCCGGGAGGGGTCGGGAAGACGCGGCTGGCTCTCGAGGTCGCCCGGCGCATCGCGAGCAGCTCCGACACGGAAGTGCGGTGGGTCGAGCTCGCGAAGGTCGACGATCCGGCGTCGGTCGCATCCGCGATCGCCGACGCACTCGCGCTCGCGATCGAGAACGAGGCGCCCCTCGACGCGCTCGGGCGGATCGGCGGTCTGGAGCTCCTCGTGGTGCTCGACAACTGCGAGCACGTCGTCGACGAGGCCGCGGCCGTGACGGAGGTGATCGTCACGGGCGGCGATCACGCTCGCGTGCTCGCGACGAGTCGGGAGCGACTGGGTGTCGACGGCGAGTACACATGGGCGGTTGCTCCACTGGAGCTCACCGGTCCCGATGCGCCGGCACACCGCCTGCTCACCGAACGGATACGCGCAATCCGCCCGACGCTCGCCCTCGACGAGAGCGACCGCCCGATCCTCGACCGGATCGCCCGGCGACTCGACGGCCTCCCCCTTGCCATCGAGATGGCGGCCGCGCGCGTCGCCACACTCCCCCTCGACGAGATCGCCGATCGGCTCGACGATCAGCTCGACCTGCTGCACGGCTCGCGGCGCAACCGGGTGCCCCGACACCGCACGCTCACCGCCGTCGTCGAATGGTCCGAAGCGCTCCTCGACGACGAGGAGCGGGCGCTGTTCGCAGACCTGTCGGTGTTCGCCGGGCCCGTCGCCGCCGACGACGTGTCCGCTGTCACGGGTCGGCCGGCGGCACTGGACACACTCTGCCGCCTCGCGGATCGCTCGCTCGTGGTGTCCGACATCGACGGCACGCGGGCGCGTTTCGGGATGCTGGAGACCATCCGCGACCACGCCCGGACGCGGCTGGCGGCATCGGGGCGCGCGCGAGGGCTCGCGAGCCGTCACGCGGAGCACTTCGTCGCAGCTGCGGAAGCCGCCGACCATGACCTCCGCACCCCCCACGAGCGTGACGCCGCCCACCGTTTCGACGAGCTCCTCCCGGAGCTGCGCGCCGCGCACCGGTGGGCACGCACCGATGATCTCGACCTCGCGGTCCGGCTGTCGGCCGCGCTCCACCTCTTCGCGCAATCACGCCTGCGCGACGAGATCGGCCAGTGGGCGACGTTCGTCGCGCCCGAGCTCCTGGCCGCCGGCATCGAGGGTGATCTCGCCGCGATCGTGCTCGCCTCGGCGGCGCAGCGGTGCGTGAGCATCGGGGATCTCGCGAGCGCATCGGCGCTCGCCGAGCGCGGGATCGCTGCCGCTCGGAACAGCGCCGCCCGCGCGTATCCGCTCGAGCAGCTGGGTGACATCCGCACCTTCGAGGGCCGGCTCGACGACGCTGCCGCCGCCGGGCGCGAGCTCGTGGCGATCGGCAACGAGAGCGCCGACCCGCACGTGCTCGTGACCGGCGTCATCGGCGTCAGCCTCCCCGAGGCCTACGCCGGGCGGCACGGCGAGGCCGAGAGAGTGCTCTCGAGCTGCGGTCTCGACCACAGGGCGCTGTCGCCGTCGGACCGGGCATGGCTTTCGTACGCCGAAGGTGAGATCGTCCTCGACCGCGATCCGCAGCGCGCCCTCGCCGCGCTGGGCCGAGCGATCGAGCTTGCCGACTCCGTGGGGAACCGTTACGTCGGGGGCGTCGCACGCGTGTCCGACTGCTCCCTCCGAGCACGCGCGGGCGACGTCGCGGGTGCGCTCGACGCGTTCGGATCCGTCATCCGCCACTGGCGCCGCTGCGGCGCCACGATCCACCAGCTCACCACCCTGCGGAACCTCGTCGTGTTGCTCCAGCGGGTCGGCGCCGCCCACGAGGTCGCCGAGCTGCTCGGTGCGGTGCGGAGCCTCGAGCTGCGCCCCACCTACGGCGACGAGGCGGCGCGCCTCGACGCGAGCGAGGCGTGGGTG
>DASUUL010000292.1:0-2660 GCA_036374115.1 Acidimicrobiia bacterium
GCCACTGACACCGCGATCTTGGAAATCCAGAGCTCGTTTACGAGCTCTGGATTTCCAAGATCGCGGGAGCGGGGTCAGACGTTGAAGCCGAGCGCCCTGAGCTGGTCGCGGCCCTCGTCGGTGATCTTGTCGGGGCCCCACGGCGGCAGCCACACCCAGTTGATGCGGAAATCGCTCACGAGGCCGCCGCCGGGGCCGCCGGTCAGGGCCTGCCGCGCCTGGTCTTCGATCACGTCGGTGAGCGGGCACGCGGCCGAGGTCAGGGTCATGTCGATCGAGGCGACGTTGTCGTCGTCGATGTGCACGCCGTAGACGAGGCCCAGGTCGACCACGTTGATGCCGAGCTCGGGGTCGACGACGTCCTTCATGGCCTCTTCGACGTCGTCGACGGATGCCCTGGTGGTCTCACTCATGACTGCTCTGCCTTCCCGGCGGCGGCCCGCGCCACCGCGTCCTTGAACGCCATCCACGCCAGCAGCGCGCACTTGACCCGGGCCGGGTACTTCGCCACGCCGGCGAACGCGATGCCGTCACCGAGGATGTCCTCGTCGGGCTCGACCTCGCCGCGGCCGGTCATCACCTCGGTGAACGAGTCACCGGTCGACAGCGCCTCGGTGACCTTGCGACCGCGCACCAGCTCGTAGAGCACGCTCGCCGACGCCTGACTGATCGAGCAGCCCATGCCCTGGTACGAGACGTCGTCGACCACCTCGTCGTTCACCCGCACGCGCAGCGTGATCTCGTCTCCGCAGGTCGGGTTGACGTGATGCGCCTCGGCGTCGAACGGCTCCCGCAGGCCGCGGCCGTGCGGGTGCTTGTAGTGGTCGAGGATGATCTCCTGGTAGAGCTGGTCGAGTCGCATCACCCGAACACCTTCCGCACCGTGTACAACCCACGCACCAGCGCGTCGATGTCGGCGGTGGTGGTGTAGAGGTACGGCGACACCCGCGTCGTCGCGGGGACCCCGTACCGTACGCACACCGGCCGCGCGCAGTGATGGCCCACGCGAACCTCAACACCCTCGGAGTCGAGAATCTGCCCGACATCGTGCGGGTGGATGCCCTCGACCACGAGCGAGATCGTCGCCGCGCGGTCGGACAGGTCGGCGGGACCGATCACCCGCACGTCGGGCACGGTGGCCAGCGCGTCGAGCGTGTAGCGCGTCACCTCGGCTTCGTGCTTCTGGATCTCGGCCATGCCCACGGCGGACAGGTAGTCGACCGCGGCGCCCAGCCCGACGACCTCGGCGATCGGCGGCGTGCCCGCCTCGAACCGCGCGGGTGGCGCCATGTACGTCGACCCGGCCAGCGTCACCGTCTCGATCATCGAGCCGCCGCCGAGGAACGGCGGCATCGCGTCGAGCAGGTCGTACCGCCCCCACAACACGCCGGCGCCGGTGGGGCCGCACATCTTGTGGCTGGTGAACGCCAGGAAGTCGGCGCCCAGCGCGGCCACGTCGACCGGCGAGTGCGGCACCGACTGCGACCCGTCGACCAGCATGAGCGCGCCGACCGCGTGCGCCTTCTCGGCCAACGACGCGACCGGGTTGATCGTGCCGATGATGTTGGAGTAGTGCACGATCGAGACGAGCTTCGTGCGCTCGGTGATCACCGAGTCGACCGCCGACAGGTCGAGGCGGCCGTCGTCGGTGAGGCCGAACCAGCGCAGGGTCGCGCCGGTGCGTTCGCAGAGCAACTGCCAGGGGACGATGTTGGAGTGGTGCTCCATCTCGGAGATCACGATCTCGTCGCCCGGGCCGAGGCGGAACCGCTCGTCCTTCGCCCGGTCGGAGAACGCGTGCGCCACCAGGTTGATCGCCTCGGTGGAATTCTTCGTGAACACGATCTCCGTGTCGGACGAGGCACCGACGAACGCGGCGACCTTCGCCCGCGCACCCTCGTACGCGAGCGTCGCCTCCGTGCCGAGCGTGTGCACCGACCGCGCCACGTTGCCGTTGTGCCGCTCGTAGTGCTCGCGGATGGTGTCGATGACCTGCCGCGGCTTCTGCGAGGTGTTGCCCGAGTCGAGGTACACCAGCGGGTTGCCGTTGATCTCCCGCTCGAAGATCGGAAAGTCGGCGCGGATCGCCACCGGATCCAGAGTCATGGTGGTTACGCCTTCGCCGGCCCGGCACCCGCCAGGTAACGCTCGTAGCCCTCGTCTTCGAGCTTGTCGGCGAGCTCGGAGCCGCCCTCCTCGACGATCTTGCCGCCGACGAACACGTGCACGAAGTCGGGCTTCACGTACCGGAGGATCCGGGTGTAGTGGGTGATCAGGAGCAGGCCCGTGTCGCCGGTCTCGCCGGTCTGCCGGACCCGCTCGATTCCGCCGCTCACCACGCGCAGCGCGTCGATGTCGAGGCCGGAGTCGGTCTCGTCGAGGATCGCGATCTTCGGCTTGAGCAGCTCCATCTGGACGATCTCGTGGCGCTTCTTCTCGCCGCCCGAGAAGCCCTCGTTGACGTTGCGCTGGGCGAACGCCGGGTCCATCTGCAGCTTCTCCATGGAAGACTTCAGCTCGCCGACCCAGGTGCGCAGCTTCGGCGCCTCGCCGTCGATCGCGGTCTTCGCGGTGCGCAGGAAGTTCGCCACCGACACGCCCGGGACCTCGACCGGGTACTGCATCGCGAGGAACAGCCCGGCGCGGGCCCGCTCGTCGAC
>DASUUL010000293.1:0-5589 GCA_036374115.1 Acidimicrobiia bacterium
CTGCTCGGTCATCTCCACGGTACCGAGCTGAAGATGCTCGACGCGATCGAGCGGGGAGCCCCCTGGCCGTACGCCGAGTTCTGGCGTGACGCCCTCCGCCGGTGGGCGTCGGCGTGTGGGCGCCTGGTGGTGATCTCGCCCCACGACCGCGACCAAGCGGTGCGGCTCCTCGGTGTGGAGCCCGAGAAGGTCGAGTGGATCCCCAACGGGGTCGACACCGATCACTTCGACGTCGAGCACGTCGACACCGAACAGCGATCGGCGCTGTGGAGGCGCTGGCTGGTCGACGACGCTCGCGGGTGGCACGAAGGCGGCGATCCCGGCAGCCTGCGCTACGGGCCCGCCCAGGTGGAATCGGCGTTCCTCGACCGGGCGACCGGCCGGCCGAACACCGTGCTGCTCTTCGTCGGGCGCTTCCTCGCGTTCAAGCGCGTCCCTCTGCTCGTGCGCGCCTATGCCCGTGCGCGCAGCCGGTTCACTTGCCCCGTCCCGTTGGTGATCTGGGGAGGGAGCCCGCACGAGTGGGAGGGCGAGCACCCTCACTCCGTCGCGGTGCGGGAAGGCGTGAGCGGCGACGTGTTCTTCACCGGCTGGCGGGGTCACGACGAGCTCCCGCTCGGGCTGTCGTGTGCGGACGCGATGGTGGCGCCGTCGGTGAACGAGCCGTTCGGCCAGGTGTTCCTGGAGGCGATGGCGTGCGGCCTGCCCGTCATCACGAGCGCGACGGGCGGCCCCCTCTCGTTCGTCAACACCGACCCCCAGAGGCCCAACGGCTGGCTCGTGCCACCCGACGACGAAGACGCACTCGCCGAAGCCCTCGTGGACGCCGTGAACCATGTCGACGCCCGGCGCGCCCGCGGCGCCAACGCGTACGAGCAGGTGCGGGCGCAGTACTCGTGGTTCGCCCTCGTCGATCGCTTCATCGCCTGCTACGAGCAGCTCCGCGTCACCGGCTGACCACGGGCGTTCCCCGAGGCAGGTCAGCGGCCGGTGCGGTGGAGCTGGAGCGACAGGCGGGTCATGAGGTCGCCGTACCGGGTGAGCTCGGAGGTCGCGCCGGGACCGCCCCCGCGCGTGTTGCGATAGGCCGGGACGCCGACCGACGTCACCAGCATGCAGGCGGCGTCGGTCTCGAAGAACTGCGACACGGCGGCATCGAAGAAGGTGAGTCCGGTGGCGCCGTAGCCGAGCGCGAACGCAGCCAGGCTCAGGCGCCCGGCGGCGATGCCGGACTCGAGCTCGGCGGCGCGGTACCCGCGGGTGCCGAGGGCGCGTAGGACCGGGTCGAGGTCGGCGCTGTGGAACGCGGTGAAGGCGGAGTCGCCGCCGAGGGGTTGGCGGAGGCACAGCAGCTCGGCTGCCTCGCGAACTTCGCCGAGACGGATGGCGGCGAGCTCGCGCACGTCCGCGTGCCAGCGATACGCCCCGGACGGCACGCCCTCGATGCCGTGCACCGACAGGAAGTGCGAGAGCAGCGTGCGCCCGGCGGCGACGAAGTCGCCCGGTACCGGCGACGAGGCGCCGGCCATGCCCCGGTCGAGGAGCTCGCGTGGCGCGGTCTCCCGGCGCATCATCCGGGTCGATCCCCGGGCGAGGATCAGGTCCTCGACCGGCGGGAGCTCCCGACCGCCGGGGAGCGCGATGTCGCTCGCGGCCGGCTCGCCGTCGAAGGCCGCCGCCGCCGCGCGCCATGCCTCCACCGCCCCGGCGGCGAGGGCGCCCGCCCGGTGCGTCGTCGTGATCAAGGGGAACTCGATCGGTCGGGGCGAGATCGCCTCGACGTCCAGGTCGAGCGCGTCGACCGGCGGCCAGTCGGGAGGACCGGCGTCGCCGCCGAGGGTGACCACCGCCAGCGGGAACTCCGTGATGCCGTCGACGCCGACGACGCGAGCGACGGCGTCGTCGTCGAACCCCAGCCAGACGCGCGCGGTCACGCCGTCGGCGGCGGCGACCGCCAACAGGTTGGCGAGGCACGCGCCCGCATCCCAGAAGAGATGCCGGTAGCCGCGCTCGCCGTACTTCCACGCCGTTCGCCACGGGATCCCCGTGAGCACGATGACGGTGGCGCCGCCGGCGGGTGGGCCCGATGCGCCGCGCAACCGGGTCAGGCCGTGCCCCAACGGGTCGTAGTGGTCGACGCCGTCGGCGCCCACCACGTACAACTCCACGGGATGGAGGTTCCCCGCCGACATGGCCGCCCGGAAGTAGGTGCGGCCGTCGAGCGCGCGCGAGTCGGTCACCCGCGTCACGCCGGCCGTGAGGAAGAGCAGGCGGCCCAGGTCGCCGGGCTCGTCGATGGCCCGGGGCAGCGGCCGTGGCTCCCGCCCGGCATAGCGCTTGAACGGCGCGGGGCGATTCGTTGGGTCGAGGGGCTGGAAGTCGACGAGGCGCGACCGGTCCACCGGAGAGCCGTGGCGGGTCTGGAGGTGGAAGGCGACCGCGGCCTCGGGCTCGTTCACACCCCGGATGGTAGGGGTGCCCCGACTCCGTACACTGAGGGCGACAGCGACGCGGCCCGAGCCACGCGATCCGAGGAGGCCCGATGGTCCCGGCGAGCGAACCCCCCCACTGGCGCGGCATCAACCACCTGGCGATGGTCACGCCCGACATGGACGCGACCGTCCGCTTCTATGCGGGTGTGCTGGGCATGCGCCTCGTGGCCACCGTGATGGCGGGGCCGATGCGCCACTACTTCTTCGAGCTCGGCCCGGGGAACACGATCGCGTTCTTCGAGATGAAGGGCATGGAGACGTTCGCGAAGCCCGCCGGGGCACCGTCGTCGCGCCCCATCCAGTTCGACCACCTGTCGTTCAACCTTCCCGACGAGAAGGCTCTCCTCGATCTGCGCGATCGGCTCCAGGAGGCCGGGAGCGAGATCACGGAGGTGGTCGACCACGGGTTCGTGCGTTCCGTGTACTTCACCGACCCGAACGGGATCGCGCTGGAGGCGTCGTGGTGGGCGGTCGACGGAACCGGTCGCGCCGCCGACTACGGCGACAAGGAGCTCTTCTCCGACCCCGACCCCGTACCCGCGGCTCGCGAGATCGCCGAGCACGGCGCCGTACTCTCGGTGCCCACGACCACCCTCACCGACGACGAGATCGTCGACCCGGTGTAGATGCGTACCGCGTGCGCAATAGTTGCGCACGCGGTACGCATCGAGAGGGGCGGTCAGCGGGCGCGGCGTGCCGTGAAGAAGTCGGCGAGCAGCGCACCGGCCTCGCCCGCGTTCACGCCGTCGACCACCTCGATCTCGTGGTTGAGGCGCGGATCGGCGGGCAGGTTGTACAGGCTCCCGCACGCGCCCGCCTTGGGGTCGGAGGCGCCGAAGGCGATCAGGTCGAGACGTGCCGCCACGGCCGCGCCCACGCACATGGGGCACGGCTCGAGCGTCACCACGAGCGCGCAGCCGCCGAGGCGCCAGCTGCCGACCACGGCGGCCGCGTCGCGGAGCGCGAGCACCTCGGCGTGCGCGGTCGGGTCCTGGGCGAGCTCACGCTCGTTGTGACGCCGGGCGAGCACCTCACCGGAGTCGACTCGCGCCACGACCGCTCCGACGGGCACGTCGTCGTGGTCGAGCGCGGCGCGCGCCTCCTCGAGTGCGACCGCCATGAGACGCGTGACTTCCCGTGCGTCCACGTTCAGTCGGCGATCCCGCGCCGGGCGAGCAGCTTCGAGGGTGTGACGCGCACGAGGAGCTCGCCGGGCACGCCGTTGCGAGCTCCGAACTCGTCGGCCCGATCGGCGCCCATGTAGCGCCCGCCGATCCGGGTCGCCCACGACCGCAACGGCTCGAGCTCGGTCTCGACCGCCGCTCGGCCCTCCGCCAACACGTAGGCGAAGGGTGGTGCCTCGTCGTCGACGAGCAACGACACCCGGGGATCGCGGCGCAGTACCCGGCCCGTGACGCTCGTCTCGGCCGTGGTGAACACGAACTCGTCGCCGTCGAGCACGAACCAGATCGGCTTGAGGTGCGGCGACCCGTCGGCCCGGGTGACGGCCAGCTTGGCGGTGCGCGTACCCTCGAGCACGAACGCGCGCCACTCCTCTTGCGACATCTCCTCCATGACCGCTCCCGCGCCGGTGGCGGAGGGAGTGGGATTCGAACCCACGGTGGGTCGCCCCACACACGCTTTCCAAGCGTGCCGATTCGGCCGCTCTCGCATCCCTCCGTGGAGTTGCGGGGGCCGATGGTACCGGCGCGCGGTCGGGATCCCGCCGTCCGCCGGTACCCTCGCCGGTCATGGCGGGCGGACGAGCGTCCCGGCGGGCGCCGTGACGCCCCTGCAGGCCGGCGATCCGCGCCGGCTCGGGCGCTGGCGCCTCGTCGGCCGCCTGGGCGCAGGTGGGATGGGCGTTGTGTACCTCGGGCGCGGCCGGCGGGCTCGGAGGGTGGCGATCAAGGTGCCGCGGGCCGACCTCGCCCGCGACCCCGCGTTCCGGGAGCGGTTCCGCCGCGAGGCAGCGGCGGCATCGGCGGTGGCCGCCCGTTGCACCGCCCGCGTCCTCGAGGTGCAACCCGACGGGAAACGCCCTTACATCGTCACCGAGTACGTCGAGGGGCCCACGCTCCATGCGGCCGTCACCGGCGACGGTCCCCTGAGCGGCGCCGACCTCGCCGCGTTCGCGGTCGGGGTGGCCGAGGCCATGGCGGCGATGCACGCGGCCGGTGTGACCCACCGTGATCTCACCCCCGGCAACGTCATCCTGGGTCGCTGGGGCCCGAGGGTCATCGACTTCGGGATCGCCCACGCCGACGACGCCTCCACCCTCACGCAGACGGGCATGCGGGTCGGCACGCCCGCGTGGATGGCGCCCGAGCAGGCCCGGGGAGAGCGGGTCACCTCCGCCGCCGACACGTTCTCGTGGGGGACCCTGGTCGCGTACGCCGGTACGGGCCGCCACCCCTTCGGCGCCGGACGCGCCGACGCCGTGATCTACCGGATCGTCCACGAGCCTCCCGATCTCGAGGGTCTCGAACCCGCACTCGCGCCGCTCGTCGAGCGTGCCCTCGACAAGCGGCCGGCCGCGCGCCCCGCGCCCGGCGAGCTCATCGACGCCCTCACCGCGCTCGAGGCCGCGATGAACGCGGGGGTGGCCGCGATGGCCACGGTGCCGGTGGCCGCGACCCGCGTGATGACCGCCCCCCCGACCGCCCCGGCGCTCCCGCCGCGCACCGGGTCGCAGCCGCGACGGGTGCCGTCGACGCCGCCGCTCTCGGGGCGGCCGCTCCGCCAGCGCCGCCGCTGGCTGCGCGCCGCCGCGATCGCCGGGTTCGTGCTGCTCCTGGGGACCGCGTTGGGGGCGGGCGTCGCGGTCCTCCTCGATCGGGCGAACGGCTCCGACCCGCAGGCGGCGCCGTCGGGGACGGACCCCGATCGCACGACCGACTCCACCACGACGACGACCGCGCCGCCGCGCTCGCTGGCGGCGTACTGCCTGCGCGCCGACGACTACTACCAGCGCCTCGACGAGTTCAATGCCCAGTTCGACTCGTTCCCGCTCCCGTTCCCGCTGTTCCCGCCCGACGACGAGGAGTACCGCGCCGCGCTGGTCGACTTCGCCGCCGAGAACGCCGACCTGTTCACG
>DASUUL010000294.1:0-2683 GCA_036374115.1 Acidimicrobiia bacterium
GGTCCTCGAGCTTCTCGAGATCGGGCTCGAAGTGCGTGTGCATGACGTCGAGCTGCCCGCCCTCGAGCTGCGCGATCCGCTGGGACGACTCGACGACGCCGACGAACGTGATCGCGTCGAGGTATGGGAGCTGCACGCCACGGGGGTCCTCGCGCCAATAGGACTTGTTCTTCTCCAGCTCGACCGGCGTCCCCGGCGTCCAGCTCCCGTCGAGCCGGAACGGACCGGTCCCGACGAGGTGGCGCGGGCACGTATCCTCGTTCTCGAGCTGGGCCTTCGCCATCATTCCCATGCGGCCGAAGCTGTAGAGGTAGGCGGGGAACGCGACCCAGGGCCCGTTCGTCGTCACGACAACGGTGAGCGGGTCGGCCACAGTGACGTCGGCGATCGGCTGGAGCGCGATCGAGAAGAGTGTCGAGGCGATGTTCGGGTTCTCGCCGCGGTAGGTGTCGAGGTTCAGCTTCACCGTGTCGGCGTCGAGCGGCGAGCCGTCGTGGAACGTGATGTCGGGACGGAGCTTGATCGTCCACTCCGTGAAATCGGCGTTGGGCGTGACCGACTCGGCAAGGTACGGGACGTACTCGCCCTTCTTGTTGGGCCAGGTGAGCGGGTCGTACACCGACTGCGCGACCATCACCCCCGAGATCGCGAGCTGCCCGGCCGCGAGACAGAAGCCGCCACCGGTGTCGCTCTCGACCCCGTAGACGACCTTGCCGCCCGGCGTGGGCTTACCAGCGGCGGCTACGGTGCCCTTCGACTTCGAGCTGCTCTCGCTGCTCCCACCGCTCCCACACGTGCTCGCGATGAGGACGAGCGACACCAGCAGCGCGACCGGCACGAAACGACGACGATGCGCGCCCACGCGGTCCCCTCTCGACGAACGCCCGCGACGATCGTACGCGCCAAGCGAAGGGGCGTCGACCGTCGTCGCCGAGCAAGGGGCTACGAGTAACGAGCATCGACGCCGCGGGACTCGCCATGGTGCTCCACCGCGAAGCGCAGGTCGGCGAGGAGCTCGTCGGCGACCGCGGCGTGCGCTGGAGACAGCATGAGGTGGAGACCACGCGGCTCGGTGTTGCGGTTGAGGTTCCACCCGCGGTCGTCCATCACGTCGGCGACGGCGTACAGGTCGTGGTCGTCGGACCGGAACGACAGGACGGGACCGATCGGGTTGCCCACGATTTCGAGCCCGGGGATCGCTTCGATACCGGTTCGGACCTTCGCGGTGGTGTGCATGAGGTCGCGCATGAGCTCGGTGTACCCGTCGGCGCCCAGGTAGCTCATCACGGCCCACGCGGTGGCGATCGGCGCGGCGGGGCGGGCACCCGCCATTGCCGGCGAGCCGTAGAGCCCGGACGGCCAGTCGTCGTAGAGGAAGACCTGGTGTCCGAACCAGTCGGCGTCGCGGTGCAGCACCACCGACGCGCCTTTCGGGCTGTAGCCGTACTTGTGCACATCGGCAGAGATCTCGGTGACGCCCGGCACCCGGAAGTCCCACGGCGGCACGTCGTGGCCGAGGCGGCTCAGGAACGGAAGCACGAACGCACCGATGCAGGCGTCGACATGGCAGCCGATGCCCTGCGCGGCCGCGAGCTCGGCGAGCTCCGCGACCGGGTCCATGACACCGTGCGGGTAGGTGAACGCCGACGCGACGACAACTGCCGTCGCGCGGGTGATCAACCGCTCGGCCGCTCGCACGTCAGCGGCGTAATCGGCGCCGAGCGGCACGCGCACGAGCTCCATGCCGAAGTAGTGCGCGGCCTTCGCGTACGAAGGGTGCGCTGAGGCTGGCGCGAGGATCTGGGGGCGTTCGACGCCGCGGGCGCGGGCGCGCTCGCGGTTGACGAGCATCGACATGAGGATCGACTCGGTGCCTCCCGAGGTCATTGTGCCCCTGTCGCCGTCGGGGGCGTGCAGCAGCGTGCCCGTCATGTCGATGACCTCGCGCTCGAGCGCGGCGAGCTCGACGAACTTGAACGGGTTGAGCGCGTTGCCGAAGAGGTAACGCCGGTTCGCGTTGGCGATCAGGGTCTCGAGGTCGGGCCGCCCGGTGGGGTACACGAGGGCGAACAGGCGGGCGCCGTGTACCGACGGTTCGCGTCCCTGGCGCTGGTCCAGCTCGGCCAGGACTTCGTCGGCCGGAAGCCCGTGCTCCCTCACCGTGCCTCCTCGGGACGCGCGCTCCGGCTCGGGACGCGCGCTCCGGCGATGCTACCGAATCGGTGTCGCACGCGGACGTTTGACCCGAACCCCGGCGAACGGTTGATACGCCTGCCTTCTCATGCGATGCTCACCGCCCCGGCCATGGGCTGAACACTCGGCGATCTGGGGGAATCAGCCGATGAGCAGGCGCGCAGTCGCGGTGTTGTTGGTGGGCGCGATCGCGGCGGCCGCCTGCGGATCGCGCGTCGACGAGCCGTCGACGATCGCGCAGGGAGGTGCGGGTGCGGGCGTCGCCGACGGCGGTGGCGGAGGGCGCAGCAAGGTCGGCCCGCTCCCCGACCCGGAGGCGCCGTGCGGTCCCGGCAAGGCCAGCGGCGCCACCGACGTCGGGGTCACCGACGACACGATCACGATCGCCACCATCCAGGACATCGGGGGACCGCGTCCCGGCCTGTTCCAGGCCAATCTCGACGCCATGAACGCGTTCGTCGCCTACTGCAACGACCTGGGCGGCATCCTT
>DASUUL010000295.1:0-5312 GCA_036374115.1 Acidimicrobiia bacterium
GCGAGACCGCCGCTCCGCTCGCCGCCGGCCACCGCCTCGAGGTCGAGGTCGGCGCCGAGCTGGTCGAGTACGACCACCGCGCCGACCACTACATCCCGGCCGAGGAGCTCAAGGCGGCGCGCGACGTGCGCTGGCAGGCGATGCTCGACGGTCGCTGGGAGGAGTTCGGCGGCGAGCCCCCCGACACGTTCCGCGCCCGGGTCGTGCCCGCGCTCTCGGCGGTCGTCGACCGGTACCCGGGAGGTCGAGTGGCCGTGGTGTGTCACGGCGGGGTGATCAACGTGTACCTGGCCGCGCTCCTCGGGCTCGACCGACATCTCTGGTTCGAGCCCGCGTACACGTCGATCAGTCGCGTCGCCGCCGCCCGCACCGGGTGAGATCTGTCGTCAGCCTGAACGAGACCGCGCACCTCCTCGCCGCGCGCGACCCGACGTAGACTCGACGCCACCGCGAGCGACGGAGGGGACTGCATGCCCGCAGCTGACGTACCGGGCGCACGCACGGTCGCCGAGATCATGAGCTCGCCCGTGATCACGGCCACGGCGACGGAGACCATCGCCGAGACCGCCTCCCGGATGCGAGAGCGCAGGGTCGGTTCGGTCGTGGTCGTCGACGGCGAGAAGCCGATCGGCATCCTCACCGAGCGCGACATGATCCGGATCGCCGCCAGCGGCTCCGACACCGCCGCCGACACGGTGGCGGAATGGATGACGCCGAACCCCGATTCCGTCGCCTCCGACGAGGAGGTCGCGGACGCGTTCGCAGCGCTCGCCGAGCACGGCTACCGCCACATCCCGGTCGTCGACGACGGCACGCTCGTCGGGCTCGTCTCGATGCGCGACCTGATGCGGATCGCCCAGATCCAACCGGTCGAGAAGGCCGCCGCCGAGATCCCCAAGGGCCTCGAGGGTGTCGTGGTGGCCGAGACCGCCATCGGCGACGTACGCGGCCTCCAGGGCTTCTACCACTACCGGCAGTACAGCGCGGTGGAGCTCGCCGAGAAGCGCACGCTCGAAGACGTGTGGCACCTCCTCTTCGAGGGCTCGCTCCCGTCGCTCGCCGAGCGGGCCGCGTTCGTCGAGGAGATCAGGCCGCTTCGGCAGATCCCCCCCGACGTCAAGGAGCTGCTCCCTCGGGTCGCGGCGTTGGGCGGCCCCGAAGCCCCGCCGCTCGACATGCTGCGCACCACGATCTCGACGATGGGTGTCGACCTCGACTTCCGTCCCTGGCTCGACGTCTCGGCCGGCGAGCTCCGCGCGCAGGCGCTCCAGACGTGTGCGGTCGTCCCCACGCTCCTCACCGCGCTCTACCGCCTCAAGCACGGCTTCGACGTCGTCGACCCCCATCCCGATCTCCCCTACGCCGCCAACTACCTCTACATGATGCAGGGCGAGGTGCCGGCCCCCGAGTACGCACGGGCGGTCGAGCAGTACCTGATCTCGACCATCGACCACGGGTTCAACGCCTCGACCTTCACCGCCCGCGTGATCACGTCGACCGGCGCCGACCTCGCAGCCGCGGTGGTCGGAGGCATCGGCGCGCTCTCCGGTCCGCTGCACGGCGGCGCACCCAGCCGTGCGCTCGACATGCTCGACGCCATCGGCAGCATCGACAAGGCGGAGCCCTGGTTGCGCGACGCGGTGGAACGGGGCGACCGCCTCATGGGCTTCGGCCACCGCGTGTACAAGACCGACGACCCCCGGTCGGTCATGCTCCGCGGGGTCGCCGAGCGTCTCGGCGGGCCCAGCGTCGAGCTGGCCAAGGCGATCGAGGCCAAGGCGATCGAGGTGCTCGCCGACCTCAAGCCCGGCCGGCAGCTGTACACCAACGTCGAGTTCTACGCCGGCATCGTGATGGACACCTGCGGCGTTCCCCGCGAGATGTTCACGCCGACCTTCGCGTCGAGCCGGGTGATCGGCTGGACCAGCCACATCCTCGAGCAGGCCGCCGACAACCGTCTCATCCGCCCCAGCGCCCACTACGCCGGCCCGCCCCCGCCTCAACCGGTTCCCGACCCGGCCTGACCCCGACGACATATACTTGCCGCCGTCAACGATCTGATTGACGGAGCCAAGTATGCCTGCTCTCGAGGATCGGGTGGCGTCCGTCCGGGCGTTCAACCGCTTCTACACCGGCGTCATCGGCGTCCTCGGGGAGTCGATGCTCGACACGCCGTACTCGCTCACCGAGGCGCGCGTGATGTTCGAGCTCGCCCAGCGCGACCGCACCGAGGTCGCGGAGCTGCGCAGCGGGCTCGGCGTCGACGCCGGGTACCTCAGCCGGCTCCTGTCGCGCTTCGAGGCCGACGGGCTCGTCGCCCGCGAGCGTTCACGAACTGACGGTCGCCGCCAGGTCGTGAGGCTCACGGGTGCCGGGCGCAGGACCTTCCGATCACTCGACACGCGTTCGGCGGCGGACGTGCACCGCCTCCTGACCGACCTCTCCGACGAGGAGCAAGCGCGCCTCGTGAGCGCGATGCAGACGATCCGCGGGGTCCTCGACGGCGCCCGCCCCGGCCCGGCGGTCGTGCTGCGCGATCCCGAGCCCGGAGACTTCGGCTGGATCATCGCTCGCAACGCCGCGCTCTACGCCGAGGAATACGGCTGGGACTCCACCTACGAGACCCTCGTCGCCCGCATCGTCGCGGACTTCTTGGAGCACCGCGACCGGCAGCGCGAGCGTGCCTGGATCGCCGAGGTGGACGGCGAGCGTGCGGGATGCGTGCTGTGCGTGCGCAAGGACGCCGACGTCGCTCAGCTGCGGCTGCTGCTCGTCGAACCGAGCCGGCGCGGGCTCGGCATCGGGAGCCGCCTCGTCGACGAGTGCGTACGCTTCGCCCGGCGAGCGGGCTACGCCCGGATCGTGCTGTGGACGAACGACGTGCTCGCCGACGCCCGGCGCGTCTACGAGCGTGCCGGCTTCGAGCTCCTCGAGGAAGAGCCGCACCACAGCTTCGGCCACGACCTCGTGGGCCAGGTCTGGGCCCGTTCGCTCGCCTGAGCGGGCCCAGTCGAGCGCGGCGAGCGCGGCGCGCGACCGCTCGGCGAAGAAGTCGAACGCCTCCCGGGCTGCGCGGGTCAGAGGTTCTTGAGCACGTTGTCGGCGCCGCTCACGTCGACACCCGGGCCCGGTTCCACGAAGAGCTGCTCGACCATTCCGTCCTGGAGCACGGCGGCGTACCGCTGCGACCGCAGGCCGAGGCCGAAGCCGGAACCGTCGAGCTCGAGACCCACGGCCTTGGCGAAGTCGCCGTTGCCGTCGGCGATCATCACCACCGAGTCGCCGACGTTCTGGTCCGCCCCCCAGGCGTGCATCACGAAGGCGTCGTTCACGGAGATGCAGGCGATGGTCTCGACACCCTTCTCCCGGAGCTGCTCCGCGAGCGTGACGAAGCCGGGGAGGTGGTAATTCGAGCAGCCCGGCGTGAACGCGCCCGGGACCGCGAACAGCACCACCTTGCCGGCGCCGAGCAGGTCGCCCGTCTGCGCCGGCTCGGGCATCCCGTCGCCGCCGGGCGTCGACACCTGGACGTCGGGGATGCGGTCGCCTACGGAGATGCTCATCGTCGCGTCACTCCTTCGTGTTGGGCCTGTTCGGGCACGTCGGGGCGGAAACGGGTTCGACGGCCCGACAGCATGTCACGACCAGTCGATCGCCACCGCCTCCGCGACGTCGGGATGGCGCCGGAGCCACGCGCGGGCGAACGGGCAGCGGGGGACGATCGTGAGCCCCTCGGCGATCGCGTGGTCGACGGCGGCGGTCACGAGCCGGCCGCCGATCCCGCGGCCGGCGAGGTCGTCGGGGACGCCGGTGTGCACGAGCACGAGCCTGTCGTCGTGGCGCCGGAACACGAGCTCGGCGGCTCCCTCCGGGAGGGTCAGCTCGAAGCGGCGGGCCCGATCGTCGCGTGTCACGGTTTCCGGCATTCCGGTGCCAACCGCGACGCGCCCATCGGTGTTCCCGCGCGAGATGAACGTGCCATGCTGGCCGTCATGGCCGTGTGCGCGCATCTCGACACCATCGCTGACGTCACGCCCGGCGACGACGGCTGTCACGAGTGCCTCGAGACGGGTAGCCGGTGGGTGCACCTGCGCGTGTGCCAGCAGTGCGGGCACGTGGGTTGCTGCGACAGCTCTCCCAACCGCCACGCCAGCGCCCACTTCCGCGCGACCGCGCACCCCGTCGTCCGCTCCTTCGAGCCGGGCGAGGAGTGGTTCTGGTGCTACCCGGAGCAGGTCGCGTTCGAGCTCGACGTGCCACCCGGCCCGTCGCATCCGTAGGCCGCCCGAACCTCCGCGACGCCTTCGCGATGGCCAGCGGCACGAGCCCGGGCGAGCGCTGGACGCCCGCCGAGACCCGCGAGCACCTCGAAGACGTCGACGGGGGCGATCCGGCTTGCGCGCCGCGGGCGCGGCGCTATCGGCCGTGCGCTTCCCGGTCGCCGACGGAAACGAGCTCGTCGAAGAGGGTGCGGTAGCTCACGAGCGCCTGGCGCAGCTCTTCGGTCGATGCCTTCTCGCGCGTGTGTCGCACGTACGTGTCGTGGGCCGCGCGGTAGTTCTCGACGACGTGAGGGTGATCCACCGATACGAGCTCGGCTTGCTCCTCGAAGTCGTCCACGGGATACCCCTCCTCGCGCATCACCTGCCTGATGAGCGAGTCGGCGCTCTCGATGGCGGCTTCCGGACGATCGACGAAGTGGGACTGCACCGCCTCCCAATCATGGACGTAGCGCTCGCGCGCACCGTCGGACAGGGGACGGATGTCGATCTCTTCTCGCTGCTTGACGCGCTGGTCGAGGTCGCGCTCTGCCCGTCCCCGCCGCCGGCCCTCGACGGCCCGGTCGTACTCGGGACCGAACTGGTCGCGAAGCCGGCGCCGGCGGGCGCGTTGCATCCACGCGAGTGCGACGACCGCTGCGATGACGATCACGACGACGACCGCGATCACGATCCAACCCCATGTCTCCACGTCTGCTCACCTCCGAGCGCTGGACGTCCGCCCGTGCGGCGGCGCTAGACGGTGCGGCGCGAGAAGAACCACACCAAAGCCACGATGAGGAGTATCAGGACAACCGTGCCGATTCCGATGTACATGACGTCCGCTCCCTGTCGCTGCGTCGAGTACCCGTGCTCTACCGCGCTCCGGGCGCGTCGAAACCGGCGCCAACCAAGACGGTCGGGTACTGCCCGGTGGCGACGACGGCAGCCGCGACGTTCACGGGGTCCGCGCGGTGCCCCTAGGAGGACATTGTTCGAACCGCACTGTTCGAGACAAGCTGGCCGAATGTCAGCCGGTGAAGGTCGGCTGGA
>DASUUL010000296.1:0-3200 GCA_036374115.1 Acidimicrobiia bacterium
CCAGGCGCCCTGGGTGGCGCCGTCCCCGCCCTCGACGAGCGGCGGGGTTCCCCCGTTGCCGGCGGGTGCGGTCGGGACGCCGGCCCAGCCGCCGCTCCCGTAGCCGTCGTTTCCGAACCCGGCGCCGCCGCCGCCCCAGTAGCCGCCACCGCCGCCGCCACCGGCGTAGAACACGCCGTCCGGGTCGGGGCAGAGCGTGAGATCGCCGCCACCGGCACCACCCTCGCCGAAGTCACCCCGGTCTCCGTCGGCCGACGGGCTCGGGTTCCCCCAGCCGAAGCCACCCCAGGCGGCCTGGGTGGCGCCGTCCCCGCCCTCGACGAGCGGCGTGGTTCCCCCGTTGCCGGCGGTTGCGTTCGGGTCACCGGCCCAGCCGCCGGACCCGTAGCCGTCGTTCCCGAAGCCGGCGCCGCCGCCCCCCGCGACGAGGGCACGATGGTCGAGGGTGAACCCGCCGACGCGGATGTCGGAGGCACCGCCGCCACCGCCGCCGCCGCTGAACCCTTGGGCCTTCCCGCCCGGGCCGCCGCCGTTGTATCCCCCGAGCGGGGAGCTGCACCACTCCGATGCGTCGTGCTGGCCGGCGCTCCCGACGTAGACGTAGACGTTCTCGCCGGGGGTCACCGGCATGAGCGCGGTCGCGCGGGCACCGAGCCCACCGTGCGTCGGCCACGCGATCGTGCCCCCGCCTCGGGCGCCCTGCACCGTGACGACCGCCTCGGTGACGCCGTCGGGCACGACCCACAGCTGGGGCGCGCCGGTGTACTCGAACGTCTCGACGTGCAGCAGGGGGCCGCCCTGGGCCGGCGGGGTCGCGACCTGAGGCGGCGGGGGCGCGGTCTTGAACGGAACGCAGGCGGTGAGCCCGAGGGCCGCCACGACCGCTGCCAGGACCGTGGGCCGGAGGATTCGGGTGCGGATCTGCATGGGTCCTCCCCTGGTCGCGCCCCACCTCGGGGCTCCAGGGGTCCTGACCGCCGCTCGCCGGCGCGATTACAGGGGAGAAGCTGCCATCCCGGAACGAGGGGGCGGGCTTTGCCCGCCCCCGGGGCCCGCGGGTGCGTGCGGCGCGGCGAGCGAAGCCAGCGCGACCGGAGAGGGTGGCGTCAGCCCTCGGCGGGACCGCTGCCCGCGAGCTCGACCGGCGGGGGCTCGATGCCCTCGACGGCGCGGAAGACGATCTCCTCGCCGTTCTCGCCACCGGCGTCGACCACGACGGTCTCCCCGGCGTGGAACTCCTTCCAGAGGATCTTCTCAGAGAGGGGGTCCTCCACCATCCGCTGGATCGCCCGTCGCAGCGGGCGGGCGCCGAGCTGGGGGTCGTAACCCTTCTTGGCCAGCACCAGCTTGGCGGCGGGCGTGAGCTCGAGGCCGAGACCCTGGCCCTCGAGCTGCTCCTCGACCCGCTTGATGAGCAGGTCGACGATCTCGGTGACCTCTTCCATCGTCAGCTCGTTGAAGACGATGACCTCGTCGATCCGGTTCAGGAACTCGGGCCGGAAGCTCCGCTTGAGCTCCTCGGTGACCTTCTCCTTCATCTTCTCGTAGCTGACCGCCTGGTCGGCGGGACCGAAGCCGATGCTCGCCTTGCGGAGATCGGCCGTCCCCAGGTTCGACGTCATGATGATGACGGTGTTCTTGAAGTCGACCGTGCGACCCTGCGCGTCGGTGAGACGCCCGTCTTCGAGGATCTGGAGGAGCGCGTTGAACACGTCGGGGTGGGCCTTCTCGATCTCGTCGAAGAGCACCACCGAGAAGGGCTTGCGCCGGACGGCCTCCGTGAGCTGGCCGCCCTCGTCGTAGCCGACGTACCCGGGAGGCGAGCCGACCAGGCGCGACACGGTGTGCTTCTCCATGTACTCGCTCATGTCGAGCTGGATCAGCGCGTGCTCGTCACCGAAGAGGAACTCGGCGAGCGTCTTGGCGGTCTCGGTCTTCCCCACACCCGACGGCCCGAGGAAGATGAACGAGCCCGACGGCCGCTTCGGGTCCTTCAGGCCCGCGCGGGTACGGCGGATCGACTGCGACACCGCCTTGATCGCGTCGTGCTGGCCGACGATCCGCTTGTGCAGCTCGTCCTCCATGCGCAGGAGCTTGGCGGTCTCCTCCTCGGTGAGCTTGTAGACGGGGATCCCGGTCCAGAGCGCGAGGACCTCGGCGATCGACTCCTCGTTGACCTCGTTGAAGAGGTCGACGCCCTCCGCCTTCCACTCCGTCTCCTTCGCGGCGCGCTGCTCGAGCACCTCCTTCTCGCGGTCGCGCAGCGACGCGGCCGTCTCGAACTGCTGGTTCTCGATCGCCTCTTCCTTCTCCTTGCGCACCTTGGCGATCTCGTCCTCGAGCTCGCGGTAGTCGGGCGGCGCCTGCATCCGGCGGATGCGCAGGCGCGACCCGGCCTCGTCGATGAGGTCGATCGCCTTGTCGGGCAGGTGGCGGTCGGAGATGTACCGGTCGGCGAGGTTGGCCGCCGCCACCACCGCCTGGTCGGTGATCGTGACGCGGTGGTGCGCCTCGTACCGGTCGCGCAGCCCCTTGAGGATCTCGATGGTGTGCGCGACCGTCGGCTCCTCGACCTTGATCGGCTGGAACCGGCGCTCGAGGGCGGCGTCCTTCTCGAGGTGCTTGCGGTACTCGTCGAGGGTGGTCGCCCCGATGGTCTGGAGCTCGCCGCGCGCCAGCATCGGCTTGAGGATGCTGGCGGCGTCGATCGCGCCCTCCGCCGCGCCGGCGCCGACGAGCGTGTGCAGCTCGTCGATGAACAGGATGATGTCGCCCCGGGTGCGGATCTCCTTCAGCACCTTCTTGAGGCGCTCCTCGAAGTCGCCGCGGTAGCGGGACCCGGCGACGAGCGCGCCGAGGTCGAGCGTGTAGAGCTGCTTGCCGTTCAGCGTCTCGGGCACGTCGCCCTCGACGATGTCGGACGCGAGACCCTCGACGATGGCGGTCTTGCCGACTCCGGGCTCGCCGATGAGCACCGGGTTGTTCTTCGTGCGGCGGGAGAGTACCTGCATCACCCGCTCGATCTCCTTCTCGCGCCCGATCACCGGGTCGAGCTTCTTGTCGCGCGCGAGCTGGGTGA
This sequence comes from Acidimicrobiia bacterium, assembly GCA_036374115.1. Lineage (GTDB taxonomy): Bacteria > Actinomycetota > Acidimicrobiia > IMCC26256 > JACDBD01 > JACDBD01. The sequence continues at coordinate 3,080 of DASUUL010000296.1, forward strand.
GGTTGCGGCCGAACTGGTCGAGCACGAGCGAGCCGGAGGGCTGCGATTCGCCGGAAGCACCCGGCGTCGCGCCCTGGCCCGCGGCTTCCTTCGTACCCGCGTAACCCGACAGCAACTGGAT
>DASUUL010000297.1:0-4295 GCA_036374115.1 Acidimicrobiia bacterium
GAAGACGGCGATGTTGAGCAGCACGCCGGCGACGACGAGCAGGGGGGCGACTGCGATGGTGAGCCACTCGATCGCGGTGGTGGCGGCGAAGCTCACCGCCAGGAGCAGGCCCAGCCCGACCAGCCAGCCGAGGGCGTACAGGCGGTCGCGCAGGCCCCGGCCCTGCACCTGCCAGGCGGCGTTGTACGCGTACGCGAGCGCACCGCCGAAGCGGAGCCCCGTCCAGAGCAGTCCGAGCACGCCCACGACGCTGGCGACCCGGCGGCTCCGCTCGGCGGTGTGGACCGCGTCCGTGACGGTTTCGGCGGCGCGCCCGGTCAGCCCCAGGTTGTCGACGATCCGGGCGGGCACGTCGCTGTCGGCGGCGGACACGAAACCGAGCACGGCGATGGCGACCAGCAGCAACGGGAACAGCGTGATGAACGCGGTCAGCGATATCGCCGACGCCATCTGGCTGCCGTGGAGCTCGTTGGCGCGGCGGTGGACGCGCAGCAGGTAGCCGAGCCAGCGCCACCGTTCGCCCTGGCGTTCGAGGCGCCCCATCACGTCGAGGTCCACGAGAACACCTTTGCACTAAACAGTCCCCGGTGACGGCGACCGCTTGGGCATTCCTCATCGCTGCCGCCGCGTTGGCAGCGGCGGACTGGGTGGCGGTCGGGCGCGGTGACCGCCGGCTCGAGTACGTCTGCAAACCGGGCGCGCTCGTGCTCCTCATCGGCACGGCCCTCGCGCTCGACCCCGCTCACGGAGACGTGCGCGCGTGGTTCGTCGTCGCGCTCGCGCTCTCGCTCTCCGGCGACGTCTTCCTGATGCTGCCGTCGGACCGGTTCGTGCCCGGCCTGGCGTCGTTCCTGCTCGCTCACGTCGCCTACGTCGTCGGTCTCAACCTGCACGGCGGCTCGGCCGGGGCCCTGGCCCTCGCGGCGATCCCGGTAGCCGCGGTGGCCGGCGTACTCGCGACCCGCATCGTCTCGGCGATCTCGACGGGTGGTCATCGTGCCCTGCTCGGGCCGGTCGTCGCCTACATGATCGTGATCTCGGCGATGGTGACGAGCGCGGTCGCGAGCGTGAACGCGTGGGCCATCGTGGGCGCCACCCTCTTCTTCGTGTCCGACGCCCTCATCGCCGAGACCCGCTTCGTCCGCCCGGTCACCCGGGGCTTTCGGGTGGCGATCATGGTCACGTACCACCTGGGCCAGGCCGGGTTGGTGCTCTCCCTGCTCGCGTAGCGAATTTTTGCGCTTGCGCCTGCCCGGGTGGGTAGGTGTGAGGGGAGAGGTTGCGATCAGAGGAAGAGGAAGAGAAGCGGACGAAGAAGAGGACGAAGAAGAGGACGAGGAGGTGCCTACGGTGCACGCCAACCCCGGTGATCGGATCGTGGTCGACAGCGCGCACGTCGGCCAGCCCCCGCGCGCCGGCGAGATCGTCGAGGTGCTCGACTCCGACGGGGACGAGCACTACCGGGTGCGTTGGGACGACGGCCACGAGACGATCTACTTCCCGCAGAGCGACGCCCGGGTCGTGCGCTCCGGTTCCGGGAGCTGACCGGGCGGGCGCCGCGCCTAGGGTCCGGGGCACCGTCCCCAACCCGGAAGGCCGACCCGGAGGCCCGCATGCGCCGCTCGATCGACGACGCCCTCGACGATCATCCCGCCGACGACGACGAGCGCCCTCCGGTCTCCTGGGCGGTGGCGCTGTCGGACGACTGCGACGCCTGCGGCATCGGCGAGCTGCGGGTGGTGCTCACCGTCGAGGAGTCGGGCCGGGCGGGATACGGGCTGGTGGCGCACCTCGGCCCCGGCACCGCCCGCCGGCTCCGGCGGGCGCTCGGCGACGCCCTGCGCGAGATCGGCGAGGACCCCGGGCCATAAGCCCCAGACTCGAGGCCCTGGGGGGTCAGAGCATGAGCGGGGCGCCCACGGGCATCGCCTCCTGCTCGAGGCGAAGGCGGTGCTCCGAGACCTGCTCGACCGAGATCATCGCCACCCGGTGCTCCTCGGCGAACAGCTCGAGGAAGGGGAAGCGTGCCGGCGAACCGTCGTCGTGGAGGACCTCGCAGATCACCGCCACGGGCGGCAGCCCGGCGAGCCGGGCCAGGTCGACGGCCGCCTCGGTGTGCCCGCGCCGCTCGAGCACCCCACCCGGACGAGCGCGCAAGGGGAACACGTGCCCGGGACGCACGAACTCGCTCGGCGCGCTGGTGGGATCGAGCACCTTGCGAATCGTGACGGCGCGGTCGGCGGCGCCGATGCCGCTGCCCGCATCGCGATGGTCGATCGAGACCGAGAACGCGGTGTCGCATCCCGCATGGGCGGGGGGCACCATCGGCCCGATGTCGAGCTCGTCGAGCCGGCCGGCGTCGCACGGCATGCACACGAGCCCGCGGGCCCACCGCAGCATGAAGTTCACCGCCTCGGGTGTCACCCAGCTCGCCGCCATCGTGAGGTCGCCCTCGTTCTCACGGTCCTCGTCGTCGACGACGAGGACCATCTCACCGCGTCGGATCCGCTTCAGGGCTTCGTCGATGGTGGCAAGCGTGCTCACGGTGTCCTCCGTAGGGGGGGTCAGTTGGGGACCGGCAGCGTCACGACCATGCGGCAGCCGTGGGGATGCCGTCGCTCCGGGTGGATCTCGCCGCCGTGCAGATCGACGATCCACTGGGCGATGGCGAGGCCGAGCCCGGCACCGCCGTCGCGCGAGGCCCGAGCCGTGTCGGCGCGGTAGAAGCGCTCGAAGATGCGCGCCTGCTCGTCGTCGGGGATGCCGGGCCCCTCGTCGAGCACTTCGATCGTCACGCCGGGCGGCGCGTCGGAGTGCCGGGCCCGCACCTCGACGCGCCCACCTCGGGGTGTGTAGCGCACCGCGTTCTCGAGCAGGTTGGCGACCACCTGGTGCACCCGCTCCCGGTCGCCGTCGGCGGTGAGCCCGGGCGTCTCGATCACCACGGCCATGTCGACACCAGGGGCGTGCAGGCGCTGCTCGCGCACGGCGTGCTCGAGCATCGGCTCGACGTCGAAGGCGGCGCGCTCCAGCGGCACCGCGCCCGATTCCAGGCGGGACAGATCGAGCAGCTGGCGGACCAACCGGCCGAGCCTCTCCACCTGGGCGAGCATCGTGCGCATCGTCTCGGGGTCGGGCGGCTCCACACCGTCGACGAGGTTCTCGAGAACGGCCTGGAGCGCGGTGATCGGTGTCCGCAGCTCGTGGGAGACGTTGGCGACGATGTCGCGCCGCACGCGATCGGTCTCGGCCAGCTCGGCGGCCATCTGGTTGAACGCCCGTGCCAGGGCGCCGACCTCGTCGCGCGACGTCGCGGTGACCCGTCGGTCGTAGTCGCCCTTGGCCATGGCGGCGGCGGCCTCGGCCATCTCCCGCAACGGCGAGGTCATGCCTCGGGCGAGGAAGCGCACGATCACGAGTGCGAGGACGGCGGCGATGATCCCGCTCACCGACGGCCACAAGCCCATCTTGATGCCCGACCAGAACACGAAGACCGTGACGGCGACGGCCGCGAAGATGACGGCGCCGAGCTTGATCTTGATCGACGGGACCGTGTCGAGCGGGCGGCGCGGGTGGTGCGCCGTCATCGGTCGGCACGCCCGGCGTAGGCGGCGTCGGGGGCGGCGTACCCCACCCCGTGCACCGTGCGGACGATGTCGGGCCCGAGCTTGCGTCGCAACGCCCGCACGTGGGAGTCGACGGTGCGCGCGCCCGAGCCGTCGCCGTAGCCCCACACCTGGTCGAGGAGCTGCGTGCGAGTGAAGACCTGGCCCGGACGGGCCGCCAGGAACGCCAGCAGGTCGAACTCGGTCGGCGTGAGGTGCACGATCGCGTCACCGCGCCGCACCCGGCGCGTCGTGGGCTCGAGGTCGACGTCGGCGATCCGGATCGGACCGCTCGACGGGCCCGCGGCGGTGGCGGTGGCGCGCTCGACGCGCCGCAGCAGCGCATGCACGCGGGCGACCAGCTCGCGGGCGCCGAAGGGCTTGGTGAGGTAGTCGTCGGCCCCGACCGCGAGGCCGATGATCTTGTCGGTCTCGCTGTCGCGGGCGGTGAGCATGAGCACCGGGACCGGCCGGTCGTGCTGGATGCGCCGGCACACCTCGAGGCCGTCGAGGCCGGGGAGCATGAGGTCGAGGACGACGAGATCGGGCCGGAGCCGCTCGCAGAGGGCGACGCCGCCGGGCCCGTCGGCGGCGAGCTCGACCTCGAAACCCTCGCTGCGGAGCCGGGCGGCGATCGCCGAGGCGATCGAGGACTCGTCCTCGATCACCACGATCGTGCGTGACGAGGCG
>DASUUL010000298.1:0-7317 GCA_036374115.1 Acidimicrobiia bacterium
GAGGCTGGGGGCGGTCCGCGAGTCGGGTGGCGGGCGGTTACCTGTTGGGCTGGGGAGTGACCCGCAGGTAGGGCTTGAGGGTCTTCCAGCCCTTCGGGAACTTCTCCTTCGCCTCCTCGTCGGAGATGGCGGGAAGGATGATGGTGTCCTCGCCGTCCTGCCAGTCGACCGGGGTCGAGACGCTGTAGCCGGCGGTCAGCTGGAGCGAGTCGATCACGCGTAGCAGCTCGTCGATGTTGCGCCCCGTGCTCTGCGGATAGGTGATGATCAGCTTGACCTTCTTGTCGGGGCCGATCACGAACACGTTGCGCACGGTGACCGTGTCGCTGGCGTTCGGGTGGATCATGTCGTAGAGGCCCGCCACCTTCTTGTCGGGGTCGGCGATGAGCGGGAAGTTCGGCGCGGTGCCCTGCGTCTCCTCGATGTCCTTCGACCAGCCTTCGTGCGACTCGAGCGGGTCGACGCTCACGCCGATCAGCTTCACGTTGCGCTGGTCGAACTCGGGCTTGCGCTTGGCGAGTGCGCCGAGCTCGGTGGTGCACACCGGGGTGAAGTCCTTGGGGTGCGAGAAGAGCAGGCCCCAGCTGTCGCCGAGGTAGTCGTGGAAGCTGACGGTGCCCTCGGTCGTGTCGGCGGTGAAGTCGGGGGCCTCGTCACCCAAGCGAATGGCCATGGCGGTGTCTCCTGTCCTTCGTCTGCGGTCCGTCTGCCTGCGGTTCGTGTCGGAGGAATCCGGTCGCTCCGGAGGAGCGCGCCGGTCAAGATACCGGCACCCCCGACAAAAGTCGAGCGAACAGGTCGGGAATAGAGGACCGGACCCGAGCCGTCGAGGGGATCAACTCTTCACCGTCGACCTCGTCTCGGGGTGACCCGCGGCGGGCCGGCCGCGTCGCTCCAAGGGCGCGTAGATCGTCCAGTCGCCCTTCTCGAGCTGGATCTCCGTCGCCGGGCTCAAGCGCTTCAGGAAGCGCACCGCGCCGGTGTTCTCGCCCATGACCACGGCCGTGAACGCCCGCAACCCGCGGCGGGCACCGAGGCGGGCCAGCCGGGCGAGCAGCGCGGTGCCGACGCCACGGCCTTGCCAGGCGTCCTCGACCGTGACCGCGACCTCGGCCTCGTCGCTGCCGGCGTGGCCCTCGTACTGGGCGAGGCCGATGACGTCGCTGCCGACCACGGCGACCAGCGCCTCTCGTCGCCCGTGGTCGACGCGGGCGAGGTGCATGAGCATGGCGTCGCGCGGCTGGGGGATCGGCGCGAAGAACCGGTGGTACACCGTCTCGGGCGACAGGCGCTCGAACATGCGCCGCAGGCGGAAGGCGTCGCTCAGCTCGATCGGCCGCACCATGATCGTCGTCGCGTCGGGGAGAGACACCACCTCGCTCAGGGCGGGGGCGGACGGCCGCGTGGGCGTGGGGGACGTGACCGCGTACGCCATCACGCCCCCGCCCTGAGCGAGTCGATGTGGGTCTTCAAGTGCGCGGCGGCGCGTCGCATGTGTGCCGGCTCGTGCAGCAGCCGGCTCAGCATCAGTGCGCCCTCGAGGGTGGCGGTGATCACCGACGCGAGCTCGTACTGGTCGGCCTCCGGCCGGAGCTCGCCGCGCTGCTTGCCCTGCTTCACAATCGATCCGATCAGCCGGTGCCAGGAATCCATCGCGATGCGGGCGTGCGCGCAGAGCTCGGGGTTGGTGTCGTCGGACTCGAGCGCGGTGTTCGCCACGGGGCACCCGCCCGCGACATGAGGATGGTCGAGCTCGCCGGCGAAGGTGTCGACGACGGCGGCGAGCCGGTCGGCGGCGTGGTCGACGCCCCGGAGCGCCCGCCCGAACGCGTCGACGAGCAGCGACACCGAGTAGTCGAGCGCCTCCAGCGCCAGGGCTTCCTTGCTCCCGAAGTGGTTGTAGATGCCGCCCTTCTCCACCCCGGTGACCGCGACCAGCTCGCTCATCGACGCCCCCGCGTACCCGCGCTGGTTGAACACGGGCGCGGCCCGCTCCACGATGCGCCGCCTCGTGCGCTCGCCCTTGCGCAGCCTCGCCCGCTCCCGCTGGGAACCGGGGGTGTCGACCGTCCGGGGCACTGTGCCCTCCGTCACAAAAAAATACCGACCGTTCGGTCCGATTCTGACGGAGGCCCGCCCGGAACACAAGCGAATCCGGGGTGACACCGGGCACAGCTACGTTGGCCGGCATGTGCGGGCGGTACGTCCAGGCGTCGTCACCGGAGCTGTTGGCCGAGCGCTTCGGAGTCGACGAGGTCCGGATCGAGGAGCACGAGCCCCGCTACAACGTCGCGCCCCGGGCGGAGGTGCCGGCCGTCCGCCGCCGCCACGACCGCAAGGTGCTGTCGCTGCTGCGCTGGGGGCTCGTGCCCTCGTGGGCCAAGGACACCAAGATCGGTGACCGCCTCATCAACGCCCGTGCCGAGGCCGTCGCCGACAAGCCTGCGTTCCGGGGTGCGTTCGCCCGGCGCCGCTGCCTCATCCCCGCCGACGGCTTCTACGAGTGGCGTGCGGTGCCGGGCCGGCGCCGCAAGCAGCCCATGTTCGTGCACCGGCGCGACGGCGAGCCGATGGCGTTCGCAGGCCTGTGGGAGGTGTGGCGCGAGCGCGAGGAAGACGACTGGCTCCGCTCCTGCGTGATCGTCACCACCGACGCCAACGACCTGCTCATGCCGATCCACGACCGCATGCCGGTGATCCTCCCGGAGTCGGCATGGGACACGTGGCTCGACCCGGAGACCGATCCCGACACGCTCAAGCGCCTGCTCGTGCCCGCGCCCGACGACCTCGTCGTGGCCTATCCGGTGAGCCTGCGCGTGAACCGCGCCGACAACGAAGGTCCCGACCTCGTACGCGAGATCCACCCCGACGCCGACTCCGACGCCGCGTCCGGATAGCGTCCGGCTCGTGACCTACGACGAGTACGTCGCGACCCTGCGCGCGGAAGCGGAGGCGTTCGCCGCCGCCGCCACCGACGCTCCGCTCGACCGGCACGTGCCTTCCTGTCCCGAGTGGACCGTCGCCGACCTCGCGCGGCACCTCGGGATCCACCACCGCTGGGTCACCGCGAACGTCGGGCGCCCCCCGGCCGACGGACCGGCGTCGCTCGCCGATCGGGCGTCGCCGCCCGAGGGAGCGGCACTCGTGGGGTGGATCCCGGAAGGCGCGGATGCGCTCGCGCGGCATCTCGAGCGCACGGGTCCCGCCGCTCCGAGCTGGACCTGGACCGGCGACCAGACGGCCGCGTTCTGGGCGCGGCGCACCGCGATCGAGACCTCGATCCACCGGTGGGACGTGGAGAACGCCGTCGGCGCGCCCGCGGGCTTCGCGCCGCCGGTGGCCGCCGACGCGATCGACGAGTTCCTGTCGATCATGCCGGTGCGCGTCGCCGGCGTGGGCGGGACCATCCACCTGCACACCACGGATACCGAGGGCGAATGGCTCGTGCGCCTCGACGACGGCGGCGCCCACGTCACGCGCGAGCACGCCAAGGGCGACGTCGCGCTGCGAGGCCCGGCCTCCGAGCTCCTGCTCGTGGTGCTCGGTCGCCGTACCCCGTCGTCGGTGGACCGGTTCGGCGACGACGCCCTCTGCGCCCGCTGGCTCGAGTCCGCCCGCTTCTAGCTTCCTTGGTCGCGCTCGCCTCGCTCGCCGCCCCCGCCCAGCTCCCGCGCAAGTCCCGGCAGCCCGGGGCCGGGAGACCGCCCCCGACTCGGGGACGGCAGCTCCTCGAGCTCGATGCGTCAGGTGGCGTTGGGGTCGAGTGCGTTGCGGAGCACGTCGATCACGTGCTCGCGGCGCTCCTTGAGCGCGACAGGGCTCAGCGGGTCGTCGTCGACGAGAGAGCTGATCAGCGGCGCATCCGACAGGTACGAGAGGATCGCGCCGTAACCGGTGAGCAGGAGCTGCTTGGCGTCGTAGCGGCGCAGCCGGCCCGCATCCATCTCGCGCTCGAGGAATCCCACGCCCCGGTCGAAGAGCGGTCGCAGCATCGCGCCGAGCTCGGCGGTGAGGATGGGCCCGCCCTCGAGTGCCTCCCAGCGCGCCACCCGCACGAAGTCGGGGTGCTCCTCGAAGAACTGGAACGCCGCTCGCAGCACCCGCTCCACCTGGGGCCAGCCCTGGCGGTCCTGGTTCTCGGTCGCGGCCTCGACGAGCCCGAGCCAGTCGGCGAACGAGTCGAGGACGACGGCCCGGTAGAGCGCCTCCTTCGACGGGAAGTGGTGCAGCACGCTCGGGCGGCGGATCCCGACCTCGTCGGCGATGTCGTTGAGGCTGGTCCCGGCGTAGCCGTGCTCGGCGAAGGCGCGCAGCGCGACCGTCAGGATCTGGGCCTTCGTCCCTTGCCCGGTGGCTTCCATGGTGGCTCCGAGGGTAGGCGGCGCCTCCACCGGGGTTGGATCTTTCGAGAACCGCTGGGACGAGTCGGGGGACGAATTGCCCTACCGACCAGTAGGTAGCGTAGCCTGAAGTCGTGCACCCCCTCGTGGCCGTCGTCGCCGGCCTGGCCGTCACGCAGCTCGCCGTGTTCGCGACCACCGTGTACCTCCACCGCGCGCTCGCGCACCGGGCGCTGTCGTTGCGCTCGCCGGCCGCACTGTGCTTCCGGTTCGTCATCTGGATCACCACGGGCATGCGCCCGCGCGAGTGGGTGGCGGTCCACCGCCGGCACCACGCCAACACCGACACCCCCGCCGACCCGCACAGCCCCGCGGTGGTCGGCTTCTGGCGGGTACAGCTGGCGAACGCCGGTATGTACCGCCGCGTCGCCCGTGACCGCCTCACCGTGCAGCGCTACGCCCGCGACATCCCGCGCGACGGCTTCGACCGGGTCTTCGACCACGGCCTCCTCGGGCTCGCGCTCGGCATCGCGTTCCTCTGCGTCACCCTGGGCTGGCAGACCGGCCTGCTCGCGGCCGGCATCCACGCGGTCACCTACGTGATGCTCAGCGGCGCGATCAACGCCGTGGGCCACACGCGGGGCCGGCGCCCCTACGAGAACTCCGGCACCAACGGCCACGTGCTCGCCCTGCTCACTGCCGGGGAGGGCCTGCACAACAACCACCACGCCGCGCCGACATCGGCTCGCTTCGCGCTCCACGCCCGCGAGGTCGATCCCGGCTGGTGGGCGATCCGCGTGCTGACGCGCCTGCACCTCGCCACCGTCCGCCACGACGACGTCAAGCTCAGGCGCGCGGCCTGAGCCGGCGGGGCGACCTCCGACGCCCATCCACAGGATCGAACTAGGAGGTCGGCGCGAGATCCCGCATCGCCTGCCGGGCCTCGGCAGGGCCGGCCATCAGCGCGGGCGCGGGGGTCGTGACCCCATTCTCGACGTAGCGGGCCAGGTGCGCCCGGCAGTCGGCCGGGGAACCGTGCACGATGAGCTCGTCGACGAGCGCGTCGGGGATCGCCGCGGTCGCGGCATCGCGATCACCGGCGGCCCACGCATCCCACATCGGCTGGAGCAGCTCGCCGCGCCCCAGCCACTCGTGGAACTTGGCGTACACGGGCACGTTCAGGTAGGCGGCGATGGCGCGCCGGCCGACGAAGCGCACGAGCTCGCGGTCCTCCGACGGCAGCACGAAGATCCGGGCCGCGATCTCCTTACCCTCACCCACGTGCGGCACCACCGTCTTGACGTCGTCGGCGGAGAGCCAGTTGATGATGGCGCCGTCGCCCTCGGTGCCGGCGAGCCTGAGCATGCCGGGCCGGAGCGCGGCGACGAGGATCGGCGGCATCTCGTCGAGCTTCACGCCGAGGCGGAAGCCCTTGACGGCGAAGGTCTCGTACTCGTGGGTGACCTTCTCGCCCGCGAGGGCGGCCCGCAGGAACCGGATGGTGTCGCGGACGCGCTGGAACGGGCGATCGAAGGGGATGCCGTTCCAGTTCTCGACGATCACGTTCGACGAGCTGCCGATCCCCAGCACGAACCGGCCCGGCGCCGCCTGCACCATCGCCGCCACCGTCTGGGCGAGCGTCGCCGCGCCGCGGGTGTAAGCGGGCACGATCGCGGTGCCGAGTCGCAGCGTGGGGGTCCACGCCGCCGCCAGCGCGAGGGGCGTGAACGCGTCGGCGCCTCCCGACTCCGCCGACCACAGGTCGGTGTAGCCGAGGGCAGCCGCCTCCTCGAACCACTCCTTGTGTTCGTGGAGCGGCACGCCCTCGAACGGAACGGTGATGCCGAAGCGCGCTTCCATGGTCAGTCCCCCCTGAACTCGCGGACGATGGCCGACTGGCTCGCGGTGCCGAGCAGCGTGCCGTCCTGGCCCCACAGGTGCACGAGCCCGTGCCCGAAGCCGTCGTCGACGGCGTGCACGCGCACGTCGGCGAGGATCCACTCCGTCGGCTGCCGGGTGGCGACGCGCAGGGTGTTGTCGAGGCTGTTGCTGCCCGTGCGCCGCCCGAGCGCCTGACCGATGCCGAAGGGCACGTAGTCGCCCACCACCGCCAGCGCCGCCGACGACATGTCGAGGTCGGGCAGGCGCACCCACAGTGCGCACCGACCCGTGCCCGGCTCGCCGTTCAGCTCCTCGAAGTCGCGGGCGTCGGCGAGACGCATGTCGAGGCGGTCCATGATCGTTCCCCGGTGGTGGGCGTGGAACTGGCGGGGGCGGCACCGCTCGGGGGGTGGGACCTCGGGGCGCTGCGCCCACGCTCCCGACCAGCGCAGCTCCCGCCGCCCGAGCGCGGCGTTCACCGTGAGGATCTCCTCGCCGTCGACTCGCCCGACCGCGCGCGCTTGCGACACCTGGTGGCCGCGCACCACCTCGTCGGTGACGACGTCGAGCACCACGCCCGCCGCCGCGAACGACAGGTACTGCGCGGTCGCCCACACCAGCGGGCGCCCGGTGTCGACCTCCAGTGCCTCGATGGCGGCGCCGAGCCCGCAGCCCCCGAAGAGCGCGCCCATGCCCGAGCACAGCCCCGGCACGACCGGGAGCCGCCACGCGTGCGGATCCGCGGTGCGCTCGAGGCCGAAGAAGCTGGTCGGGTCCACGCCCGGGACTCTACGGTGACGCCCCGCCGCGCCGCCGTTTCCCGCCGCGTCACGCGGGATCGTGCGCTTCGAGCGCCCAGGCGCGCCCCGACGCCGGGTCCTCGACCGCGACCCGAACGACCCATCCCGGGGTCGGAGCGCCGCGATCCCACCCGAACCAGCGCAGCCGCCCGGCGGTGTCGCCGACGGCGGCGGGCTCGACCGGCCAGTCGTCGAGCAGCCCGCCGAGCGTCGCCACGACCCACCAGGCGGCGAACCGCCCCGGTGCGGCGCCCGCCCGACGGCCGTGGGCACCTCCGGAGGCGCCCGCCCAGGCC
>DASUUL010000299.1:0-4141 GCA_036374115.1 Acidimicrobiia bacterium
GACCGTCGTGGTCTTGCCCGCGCCGTTCGGTCCGAGGAGCCCGAACACCGTGCCGGCGGCGACGTCGAGCGAGAGGCCGTCGACCGCGCGCACGGGTCCGTAGTTCTTCTCGAGGCCCGCGATCTCGATCGCGGCCTCGGCTCTGGGCGTTCGGTCGGCGGGCACCGCTACCGGTCGCGCCAGGCCACGAACGTGGCGAGCTCCTCCAACGCGACGCGGGCGCCGGTGGTCAGCGGCGCGACCGCGAGCGCCGCCAGCGCGTCGTCGACCCGGCGTTCGATCACCGCCTCGATCTCGTCGCGGGCACCCGTGTCCACCAGGACGGCTTGGAGCGCGCCGATGTCGGCGTCGGTGAGATCCGGCGAGCCGAGCCGCCCCAGCATTGCGGCCGCCGCCCCGTCGGCACGCGCGGCCGCCGCGGCGACCAGCGGCGTGAGCTTGCCCTCCCGGAGGTCGTCCCCGACGGGCTTTCCGGTCACGGCGGTGTCGCCGAAGACGCCGAGCAGGTCGTCGCGGAGCTGGAAGGCCTCACCCAACGGAAGGCCGACGGCGCTCAGCGGGGCCGCGAGCTCGTCGAGGCGACTGGCGAGAGCGGCTCCGAGGTGGAGGGGCCGTTCCACCGTGTACTTCCCCGACTTGTAGCGCTCGATCCGGTCCGCCCTGACGGCGTCGCGGCTCCCGCTGGCGGTCCCCACCAGGTCGAGGTACTGCCCCACGCACAGTTCGACGCGCAACTCGTCGAACACGGGTCGCGCCGCCGGCGGGGCCGACGCCAGCAGCATGTCGGCGTAGACGAAGGCGAAGTCACCCACGAGGATGGCGGCACCCTCGCCGAAACGTCGCGATTCGTTGCGCCATCCGACGCGCTCGTGGCCGTCGATGAAGCGCCGGTGCACCGCCGATCGACCCCGGCGCAGATCCGATCCGTCCATCACGTCGTCGTGGACCAGCGCGAACGTGTGGAGCAGCTCGAGCGCGGCACCGGCGTCGACGACGATCGTGTCGTCGGGATCGCCGCCAGCGCCCACGAACGCCCAGTGACAGAACGCCGGGCGCAGGCGCTTGCCCCCCGCGGCGACCAGGTCACGCAGTGCGGTGAGCGGCTCGACGAGATCGACGTCGATCGGGCGCCAGCGGGCGAGCTCGGCGTCGAGGAGGTCGACGATGCGGCGTTCGGCTCGCGCGCCGACCTCGGCGAGACTCGGCGGGGCGGCGCCGCGGGTCCGCACGCCTACGGCCTCGCCCGCGGCGCGGTTGTCGGTCGTCGCCCTCGCATCGGGCGATGGTACGCCGAGCGTCCCGTCCCACCGGCATGGGGCAACGCCCGTAGCATCGGCCTCGTGGTGGAGTTCCTCTCGGCAAAGTGGATCGCGGCGCTCGACGCCGCCGCTCGTGCGTCCACCACGTTGCGTTCCGAGACGGACGAGATCGTGGCGACCGTGGAGCAGGTGATCGTCGACGCGCCGGCCGGGGCGGTCCGCTACCACGTACGGATCGACCACGGAGACGTGCGGGTGCACGCCGGGCCGGCCGATGCGCCCGACGTCACGTTCATCGCCGACTACGAGGTGGCGCGCGCGATCAACGAGGGAAGCACCACCGCCCAGGAAGCACTCGCCGCCGGCCGGCTCAAGGTCACCGGCGGGCTGGCGCGCCTCGTCGGGCACGAGGCAGCCCTCACGGCGGTCGGCGACGTGTTCGCCGGCGTGCGTGCCGCCACCACCTACGCCGACCTCCCCGGCTGAGGGGCCTACGATGCCGCCATGACCGACGCCATCCCTCTCGACGCCTTCTCGTCCGAAGCCCGCGCCTTCCTCGACGCCAACGCCGAACCGCGACCGGAGGAGAAGTTCGCCTGGGGTGAGGGCAGCGACCGCGTCGGGCTCCTCGAGGAGAAGACGCCCGAGCAGGCCGCCGCCGACCTGGCCGAGGCCAAGCGCTGGAAGGCGCTCGAGTTCGACGCGGGGTACGGGTGGATCAGCGGCCCCGAGGAGTACGGCGGCCGGGCGCTCCCGAAGGAGTACGAGCGCGCCTACGCCGCGATCCGCACCGAGTACCGGATCCCGAGCCAGGAGCCGTTCCTCATCGGGCTGGGCATGGTCGCGCCGACGATCCTGGCGCACGCCATTCCCGAAGTGAAGGAGCGGTACCTGCGGGCGCTCTACCGCGGCGACATCGTCGGGTGCCAGCTCTTCTCCGAGCCCGTCGCGGGCTCCGACCTCGCCGGCATCCAGACGCGCGCCCAGCGCGACGGCGACGAGTGGCTGCTCACGGGCCAGAAGGTGTGGACGTCGGGCGCACAGCACAGCGACATCGGGGAGATCATCACCCGCACCTCCCCCGACAAGCCCAAGCACAAGGGCCTGACGATGTTCCTCGTCGACATGCACGCCCCCGGAGTGGAGGTGCGCCCGCTGCGGCAGATGACGGGCGGCGCCACCTTCAACGAGGTCTTCTTCGAGGAGGTACGGGTCCACGACTCCCACCGGCTGGGCGACGTCGACGAGGGCTGGTCGGTCGCGCTCACGACGCTCATGAACGAGCGGGCCGCGATCGGCGGTGGCGGCGCCGGATCGGGCATCGGCACGTCGAACCTGACCCGTTTCATCGAGCTGGCCCGCCATCTCGGGCTCGCCGACGACCCGCTGGTACGCCAGCGGCTCGCCGATGCGTTCGTGCGCGCCAACGTCGCCCGTTACACGAACCTGCGCGCCATGGCCAAGATCCGGGCGGGCCAGCTTCCCGGGCCCGAGATGTCGATCGCCAAGCTCGCGCTCACCCAGAACATGCAGCAGCTGGCGGCCACCGTGAGCGAGATGCTCGGACCGCGCCTCGCCGCGGACACCGGCGAGTGGGGCACGTACGCGTTCGCCGAGTTCATCCTCGGCATCCCCGGCGCCCGTGTCGCCGGCGGCACCGACGAGATCATGCGCAACATCGTCGGCGAGCGGGTGCTGGGGCTCCCGAAGGAACCGAAAGCCGCGGCCGGTTCGGGGGCGGCGGGCGCGGCAGGAGTGGAGGGTGGGGGGTAGCGCGGGTGCAGCCGTTCGAGCGCCTCCGGCACCTCGCCCGATGGAGCGGCGACGGTGTCGAGCTGGTCTCAGAGGCGGCCGACTGCCTCGCCGGGTTCGGCGACGACGCCGCCGGTCTGGTGGTGGCATGCCGGCGGTTGCTCGCCCATCACCCGACCGCGGGACCGCTGTGGTGGCTGTGCTCCCGAGTGCTCACCGCTCCCGACCCCGAGGCGGCGGCGTGGGAGGCGTGGCAGCGCGTGCACGACGACGCCACCTCCGAGCGCGCCGCCGAGCTGCTGCCCTTCCCGCACGACGGCGTGATCGCGGTGGTCGGTGGCCCCGAGCTGACCGGTGCGATCGCCGCCACCCGACCCGATCTCCACCTCGTCGCCGTCCGCCGGCGTTCCGGCGACGAGCATCTCCGGGCCCGCCTCGCCCGGGCGTCGGCTTCGGCCCGCACGATCGACGAGGTCGAGCTGGTCGCGCTGGAGCCCTCGCACCTCCTCGTGGAGTCGCCGGCGACCGACCCGGAGCGCGCCGTCGTGCCGGACGGCACGACCGCGCTGGTGGACTCGCTGGCGTCGGTCACCACGTGGCTGGTCGCCGGGACCGGGCACGTCCTGCCGGCCCGGCTGTTCGCCGCCCTGGCGCCGCACGCCGACGACGACCCCGCCCTCGAGCTCGTCGCCGTCGACACCTTCGCCCGCATCGCCGGCCCCGCGGGCCTCGACCGCCCCGAGAACCTCGCCCGCCGGATCGACTGCCCGGTCGCTCCGGAGCTGCTCCGCCTGGGCTGACCGGCGCGTGTCGGAGTCGTTGCCCTCCAACTGTTCGACGTCAGCGACGCCGAAACGAGGGGTCAGACGTCGAGGTCGGGTGGGCGCGACGGCGACGCGGAGGCGCGGTAGATCTGGACCTTGCTCGTGAAGCGCCGCCGCAGCGTGCGGCGCAGCAATGCCCGCGTCGGCGGGAACAGGGCGAGCAGGCCGACGGCGTCGGTGATGAAGCCGGGCGTGAGGAGCAGCGCGCCCGCGACCAGGATCAGGAACCCGTCGATGATCTCGCCCCCCGGAACCTGGCCGGCCGCGACCTGGGCGTTGAAGCGGCGCCAGACGCCAAGGCCTTCG
>DASUUL010000300.1:0-2389 GCA_036374115.1 Acidimicrobiia bacterium
TGCCGACGCGGACTCCCTCGTCGCGGTACGCGGGCTCGTCGAAGCGCTCGCCGGCGAGGAGCAGTGCCCGGGAGGTGACGAGGTCGGCGTCGGCGGCCGGCTCGGCGTCGGCGACGCTGCCGTCGGCCCAGTGCCAGGCGAGGAGCCCGTCGGGCCGCTGGAGATTAGCCGCGGTCCAGGCCCACACGAGCTCGAAGCGCGCCCGGTCGCCGATCGCGGCCGCCAGGAGCAACGCGTACGCCTGGTGGGATCGCTCCTGGCGTCGTTTCGGGTACTCGATCACGCCGACCCGCTCATCGACGCGGGCGTGGGCCGACGCGATCTCGGCGGTTCGGTCGGTGCAGCGGTCGAGGGCGACGAGGAACCGCACGTGGTCGTGACTCCACGCGGCTCGATACGCCTCGAGGGTCCGGCCGATTCGGTGTTCCTCGTTGTGCGCGGGAATGACGAGGTCGAGGCGCATGTGAGTCTCCCGGAAAGCGGGCGCAGGAGCGCGCGAGGGGACGCGGACAGCCATGGGCGTTCTCCCAGTCGTGCGGGGGGTTCACTCGTGGGCGACGCAAACGCAGATGTGCGACGACCCGTCGTGCCGGCCGGGTCGGCGGCGAAGGTACCCGCCGCGTCTCGCGGCAAACACCGGAATCGCGTGAATTCACTCTCATGTGACGCGCGCGTCGACCGGAGCGCGGTTGGGCGCGCCAGTCGGCGGCCGGGTCCGATCAGTCGCGCTGCCGTAGGCTCACGCCATGGCCGCCACCGACCCCACCGTTCGTGAGGAAATTCTCACGTTGGTGCGCCGCTTCGTGGAGCGCGAGGTGCTCCCGGTCGCGCTCGAGCTCGAGCACGCCGACGAGTACCCGGAGGCGATCGTCGCCGGGATGCGCGACCTCGGGCTCTTCGGCGTGACGATCCCCGAGGAGTACGGCGGCCTCGGACTCGACCTCTCCACCTACACCGGTGTGATCGAGGAGCTGTCGGCGGGGTGGATGTCGTTGTCGGGGATCCTCAACACGCACGTGATGGCGGCGAACCTCCTGAAGGCGAACGGCACCGAGACGCAGAGGCGCGAGTTGCTCCCGCGCCTCGCCACCGGTGAGATCCGCGGGTGCCTGTCGCTCTCGGAACCCGACGCCGGCAGCGACACCAGCGCGCTCTCGTGCCGGGCGGTTCGCGACGGCGACGAGTACGTCATCAGCGGCACCAAGATGTGGGTGACGAACGGGCAGCGTGCCGGCCTGGTCGCGCTGGCGGCGCGCACCGACGAGGGCATCACGTGCTTCATGGTCGAGAAGGAGCCGGGCGCGGAACGGACGGGCGGTATCACCGTGAGCCGCAACATCGGCAAGCTCGGCTACAAGGGCATCGAGACCGTCGAGATGGTCTACGACGGCCACCGGGTGCCGGCCGGCAGCGTGCTCGGGGGCGACGCCGGGCTGGGCCGGGGCCAGCACTTCATCCTCTCCGCGCTCGAGGTGGGTCGCATCAACATCGCCGCCCGCTCGGTGGGGGTGGCGCGGGCCGCGTTCGAGGCGGCGATCCGCTACGCCCAGGAGCGCGAGACCTTCGGCAAGCCGATCGCCCAGCACCAAGCCATCCAGATGAAGCTGGCCGACATGGGCACGAAGCTCCAGGCGTCGCGCCTGCTCACCGAGCACGCCGCCGAACTGAAGGAAGCCGGGGCCCGCTGCGACGTGGAGGCCGGGATGGCGAAGCTCTTCGCGAGCGAGGCCGCGTTCGAGATCGCGACCGAGGCGCTCCGGATCCACGGCGGGATGGGCTACACGACCGAGCTCCCGGTGGAGCGCTACTACCGTGACGCCCCACTGATGATCATCGGCGAGGGCACCAACGAGATCCAGCGCCTCGTGATCGCACGCGGCCTCTTGCACCGCTACGAGGTCTGACCTGTTCTTGTTTGTGCGAACGTGCCGGTTTCACCGGGGGTTCATGCACAAACAAGGAGGGTCAGCGGTCGCCCGTCGCCCGTGGACGAGGGGGACGGACCGAGGCGCCATCAGAGCGCGATGCCCTTGGCCTGCAACGGCTCTCCGATGATCAGCTCGGTGTCGGCGATCAGCGGCCCGAACGCCGGCCCCGCCTGCTTCATGGCGTCGCTGCTCCCGTGGGCGCCGAGGGCGTCGGAGTCGGTGTAGAGCTCGTAGAACCAGAACACGTTCGGGTCTTCCTTCGAGCGGTTCAGGATGTAGAGCTCCGTGCCCGGTTCGCCGTCGACGGCGTCGAACATCGCCTGGAACGCGGCGATGAGCTCGTCGCCCTTCCCGTCGTGGGTACGGAACTTCGCCAGCATCGAGACCTTCGCCATCCTGCAATCCCTTCCTCGCCCCTCCGCGGTCGCACCCATGCTCGACTTCGGCTCGCTCTCGGAGGC
>DASUUL010000301.1:0-3185 GCA_036374115.1 Acidimicrobiia bacterium
GTCGCGTCCCGCCGAGGAGGTGCTGGCCGCGTTCGAGGCCGCCGAGGCCGCGATCGCGCCCGTGTACACCATGGCTGACCTCGCCGACGATGCCCACGTCCGGGCGCGGCACTCGCTCATCGAGGTCGACAGCGTGTGCATGCCCGCGCCGGTGGCGCGCCTCGAGCGGACCCCGGGCCACGTGCGCCACCCGGGTCGGGTGCTCGGCGCCGACACCGACGAGGTTCTCGCCGAGCTCGACCGGGCCGCCGAGGCCGACGGCGGGGACAGCACGTCCCGAGGAGAGTCGGAGTAGAGAACCGCCGAAGCGGGCCCCAACGAGCTCCTCGGGACGGACTAGGCAAGAGTATCCACCACCTGGGCCCGGTTTTCCAGAGCGCCTGTGGATAACGCGGGGGATTGCGGGGCCAGCCCGTGCATCCGCTGCAAGGGTGCGCTACGAATGGCACCGATCGTTCATCCACAGACGCCGACGCATCCGGCGGAAGGACTTGGGGGGCCGATGGCGGTGACGAACGACGAGCTGACCGCACTGGTCGAGGGTCAGACCGTGACCTCCCGGTTCCGGGACACGGTCCGGGACCGTCCCGACGCCGTCGCCCTGCGATGGAAGGACGGTGACGGGTGGGGCGAGTGGACCTTCGGCGACTACGCCGACCGGGCGTGCCGGCTCGCCGCCGGGCTCGCGGCGTCGGGCCTCGAACGCGGCGACCGGGTCGTGCTCATGATGCGGAACCGCCCCGAGTTCCACGTCGCCGACATGGCCGTGATGCTCGCGGGCGGGACCCCGATCTCGATCTACAACTCGTCGGCGCCCGAGCAGGTGCAGTACCTCGCGGGCCACTGCCACGCCAGGATCGCACTGGTCGAAGACGTCGGGTTCCTCGAGCGCATCCTGAAGGTCCGCTCCGAGCTCCCCGCGCTCACCGAGGTGGCGGTCATCGACGACCCCGACGGCCTGGCCCCCGACGACGTCGGTTCCTGGGACGGGCTGCTCGCAGGTGATCCCGTCGACCTCGACGCCGCCGCCGCCGTCGCCCGTCCCGACGACCTCGCCACCGTCATCTACACGTCGGGCACCACGGGTCCGCCCAAGGGCGTGATGCTCGACCACGCCAACGTCGTGTGGACGATCGAGAGCCTGCGCCTCACGCTCCAGCACGTCGCCACCGCCGGCCGGCGCATGGTGTCGTACCTGCCGATGGCCCACATCGCCGAGCGCATGACGTCGCACTACCAAGGGGCGGCGCTGGGCTACGAGGTGACGACGTGTCCCGAGGGCGGCCGGATCGGGTCGTACCTCCCGCAGGTCCGCCCCGAGATCTTCTTCGCCGTGCCCCGGGTGTGGGAGAAGCTCTATGCCGGCGTGCAGGCCGTGGTCGCCGCTGACCCGGCCCGGAAGCAGGCGTTCGAGGCCGCGCTCGCGTCCGGCGACGAGGCCGTGCTCCGCCCGGTACGGGAGTTGCTCGGTCTCGACCAGGTCGTCGCCGCGATCAGCGGCGCGGCACCGATCCCGATCGGTGTGCTGGAGTTCTTCCGTTCCCTCGGCGTGCCTCTGGCCGAGGTCTACGGGCTGTCGGAGTGCTCGGGTCCGATGACCTTCGACGCCGTCGAGGTGCGGCCGGGCACGGTCGGCCGGGCGATCCCGGGCTGCGAGGTCGCGCTCGCCGACGACGGTGAGGTGACCTGTCGCGGCGGCAACGTCTTTCGCGGGTACCTCGACGACCCGAAGAAGACCGCCGACGCCCTCGACGACGACGGATGGCTCCACAGCGGCGACATCGGCGTTCTCGACGACGACGGCTACCTCACGATCGTCGACCGCAAGAAGGAGCTCATCATCACCGCGGGTGGCAAGAACATCTCGCCCGCGAACCTGGAGGCGGCGCTCAAGGCGTTCCCGCTCATCGGGCAGGCGTGCGTGATCGGTGACCAGCGGCCGTTCGTCTCGGCGCTGCTCGTGCTCGATCCCGAGATCGCACCGGCATGGGCGAAGCAGCAGGGAATCGAGGCCGGCTCACTCGCGGCGCTCGCCGAGAACCCCGGCGTGATCGCCGAGGTCGAACGGTGCGTGGCCGAGGCCAACGCCCACTTCTCCCAGGTCGAGCAGGTGAAGAAGTTCACGCTGCTCGGCGAGGAATGGCTCCCCGACTCCGAGGAGCTCACCCCCACGATGAAACTCAAGCGCCGCGGCATCCACGCCAAGTACGCGGCCGAGATCGAGGCGCTCTACGAGCGTTAGCCCATCGAGGCGTGCGTCATGCGCAATTGTTGCGCATCATGCACGCATCGAGAGGCGGCGGCGGCGGTCGATCGCGAGGTCGGCGACGTCGGACATGATCTGCGACAGGCGGAAGTCCTTGGGTGTGTAGACGCGCGCCACGCCGGCGTCGCGGAGCTTGACCTGGTCGGGGTCGGGGATGATCCCGCCCACCACGACGGGGGCGTCGACGCCGCGGTCGTGCAACAGCCGGATCGTCTCGGGCACGAGCTCGAGGTGCGATCCCGACAGGATCGACAGGCCGATCACGTCGACGTCCTCGTCGCGGGCGGCGGCGGCGATCTCCTCGGGCGTGAGCCGGATCCCCTGGTACACCACCTCCATCCCGGCATCACGTCCCGCGACCGCGATCTGCTCGGCGCCGTTGGAGTGCCCGTCGAGGCCGGGCTTGCCCACCAGCATCCGCACCGGGCCACCCAGCTCCTTAGCCGCTGCCTGGACGCGTTCGCGTACGGCGAGCATGTCGTCGACGGGAGCCGTCGCCACACCGCCGACGCCCGTGGGCGCGCGGTACTCGCCGAAGACCTCCCGCAGCGCGCCCGCCCACTCGCCGACGGTGCCGCCCGCCTTCACGAGCTCGATCGTGGCGGGCACGAGGTTCTCGTCGGTGGCCGCGACCGCTCGCACCTGTGCGAGCGCCCGCTCGACGGCGGCGCGATCACGCTCGGCCCGCCAGCGTTGCACCGACTCGATCTGCTCGGCCTCGGCGGCGGGGTCGAGCTCGAGGATGTGGGCGCCGCCGCCTTCCTCGTACCCCGACACCAGGGGTGACGGAGCCGTCTCGGTGAAGCAGTTGACGCCGACCACCTGGATCTCACCCGACTCGATCCGGGCGCGGCGCGCTGCGTGCGAGGACACGAGTGCCTGCTTCATGTAGCCGGACTCGACCGCGGCGATCGCTCCG
>DASUUL010000302.1:0-2096 GCA_036374115.1 Acidimicrobiia bacterium
GACACGATGGCGCCGGCGTGGCCCATCTTCTTGCCGGGCGGTGCGGTGACGCCGGCGACGTAGGACACGACCGGCTTGGTCACGTCGGACTTGATGAAGTCGGCGGCCTCCTCCTCGGCCGAGCCGCCGATCTCGCCGATCATCATGATCGCGTGGGTCTCGGGGTCGGCCTCGAACTCGCGCAGGCAGTCGATGAAGTTCGTGCCGGGGACGGGATCGCCGCCGATGCCGACACAGGTCGACACGCCGATCCCCATCTGCTTGAGCTCGTACAGCGCTTGGTAGGTGAGCGTGCCGGAACGGCTCACGATGCCGACGGGGCCGCCGGGACGGGCGATCTCCCCCGGCGTGATGCCGATGTTGCACTTGCCCGGCGAGATGAGGCCGGGGCAGTTGGGTCCGAGCAGGAGCGTCCCCGGGTGCTCGCGGCGCAGCTCGTTGTAGAACCGGGCCTCGTCGTGCGCGGGCACGCCCTCGGTGATGACGACGACGAGCTCCATGCCGGCGCGGGCGGCCTCGAGCACGG
Organism: Acidimicrobiia bacterium; assembly: GCA_036374115.1. Taxonomy (GTDB): domain Bacteria; phylum Actinomycetota; class Acidimicrobiia; order IMCC26256; family JACDBD01; genus JACDBD01. The sequence continues at coordinate 527 of DASUUL010000302.1, forward strand.
CGCCCTCGACACCGGGTGCGGGGATGAACACGCACGACACGGTGGCGCCGGTGGCGTCGCGCGCGTCGCGTACCGACGGGTAGATGGGGATGCCCTCGACGTCGGTCCCCGCCTTCTTCGGGTTGGTGCCGGCGACGACCTGCGTGCCGTACGCGCGGTTGCGGAGCCCGTAGAAGCGCCCTTGGCTCCCGGTGAGGCCCTGGTAGACGACCTTGGTGTTCTCGTCGACGAGGATGCTCACGATGCGGCTCCCGCGAGCTCGACCGCCTTGCGGGCGGCGTCGAGCATGGTCGGCTGGGGAATGAGCATCTCGGACGCCCGCTCGTGGAGGATGATGCGACCCTCGGCGGCGTTGGTGCCGTCGAGGCGGACGACGATGGGCGAGCGCAGCTCGACACGCGTCATCGCCTCGACGACACCGAGCGCGACCTCGTCACATTTGGTGATCCCCCCGAAGATGTTGATCAGGATCGACCGGACGTCAGGATCGTTGTTCACGACCTCGATCGCGTTGGCCAACACATCGGCGCCCGCGCCGCCACCGACGTCGAGGAAATTGGCGGCACGACCACCAACCTCGTTGACGACGTCGAGCGTGGCCATCGTCATACCGGCACCGTTGCAGATCACGCCGACGGTGCCGTCGAGCCCGATGTACTGGAGGCCCTTGGACCGCGCCTCCCGCTCACGGGCGTCGAGCACCTGGGTGGCCTCGTAGTCGCTCCACTCCTCGTGGCGGAACGCCGCGTTCGAGTCGAGCGACACCTTGGCGTCGAGCGCGTGCACCCGCCCGTCGGTCGTGAGGACCAGCGGATTGATCTCGACGAGGTCGGCGTCGCCGTCGGTGTAGGCGCGGTAGAGCTTCAACAGGACGTCGACGGCGCCGGCGTGAGCGGCGTCGGGGAGCTTCGCCTCGCGCACCCACTCGCGGCAGCGCTCCTCGCTCAGGCCGTCGACGGGATCGACGTGGACGCGGGCGATGGCCTCGGGATCCTCCTCGGCCACCTGCTCGATGTCGACGCCGCCCCTCGCCGAGAGCATGCCGAGATGGAGCTTCGCGGCGCGATCGAGCGTGAACGAGGCGTAGTACTCGTCGGCGATGTCGCTCGCCTTCTCGATCCAGAGCGTGCCGACGAGGTGACCCTTGATGTCCATCCCGAGGATGTTCGACGAGTGGGTCCGCGCCTCGGACCGATCGGCGGCGAGCTTGATCCCGCCCGCCTTGCCTCGCCCGCCCACCTGCACCTGCGCCTTGACCACGACCGGGTAGCCGATGCGGTCGGCGGCGGCGACGGCCTCGTCGACCGTGGTGACCGCCTCGCCCGGCGAGACCGGGATGTCGTAGCGCGCGAAGAGCTGCTTCCCCTGATACTCGAAGAGGTCCATGCGGCGTAGGAACTTAGCGGGCGAGCTCGGATTCGCGGGTGTCGAGGGCCTGCTCGAGCCAACCGGTGATCTCGGAAAGGGCTGCGCCGGGCGTGAACAGCGCGGCCACCCCCGCCGCCTGCAACGGCCCGATGTCGTCGTCGGGGATGATCCCGCCGCCGAACACGAGCACGTCGCCGATGCC
>DASUUL010000303.1:0-3786 GCA_036374115.1 Acidimicrobiia bacterium
GTCACCGCTGTACCCCGTGGACGACGAGATCGACGAGGTGCCCGACGAGCTCGGGGCGTGGGCGCGTCGGGCGGAGCTGGAGATGAAAGGTCACGGCGCCGCGCAGCGTATCGAGAAGATCGGCCGGGCTCGTCTCCGGCCGGACGTCGCCGCGCTCGATCGCCGCCTCCACGACCCGGGCGTACCGGGCCTGCAGCGGTTCGACGTACTTCGTCTCGGCTGCTCGGCGCAGGCTGCGGTTCGTCGTCATCTCGGTCGTGAGACCGGGGAGCCCCCGCCGCATCTCGGGGCGGCTGAAATGATCGACCATCTCCTCGATCAGGAGCCGGACGTCGGTGGTGAAGGGGCCGGGATAGGTGCGCGGCGCGCGCGGGTCACGCTCGAAGAGGGCCTCCTGCACGAGCATCGCCTTCGTTCCCCACCACTGGTAGATGAGCTGGCGGCCGACGCCGGCGCGGCGGGCCACCTCCGCGATGCTCAGGCGGTCGTAGCCGACCTCCCGCAGCAGCGCGACGGTGGCGGCGATGGTGGCGCGGTGGCGCTCGGCGTCGCGAGGACGGCCGCGCGGCCGAGGACGCGCCGCCGCCCCGGTGCCCGTGTGGTGCTCGACGCTCACAGACCCGTCCCCCACGGCCTTGTCGGTGGCGAAGACGGCAACTTATCATACGGCCTGTACGGTAAATCGCGACGGACGGGGCGCGGGATGCAGGCCGACGAGCTGGTAGCGGCGGCGCGGCGCGAGACCGGGCTCGATGATCTCGGCCCCGAATCGTACCGGGAGGGCCTCGAGGTACTCGTCGCCGCGCTCATCGACGAAGCTCAGCTCAGCGACGTGGGCCGGCTCGCACTCGAGAGCCAGATCACCGCCAACCTCGCCAACCGCCTCCGGGTCACCGACTGGACGACCCGCCATCCCGAGCTCGCCGACGAGCGCATCGAACGACCGGTCTTCATCCTCGGGATGCCGCGAACCGGCACGACGTTCCTGAGCTACCTCTTCGACCAGGACCCCGCGACCCGCTCGCTCATGCGCTGGGAGTCGATGAACTCGGTCCCGCCCCCGGAAGCCGCGACGTTCACCACCGATCTCCGCATCGCCGCCGCCCGCGAGAGCGCCACGATGCTCGACACGCTCAACCCCGGATTCAAGGCGGTGCACTACGAGGCGCCCGACGGGCCGACCGAGTGCGTGGCGGTGCTGTCGCAAGACTTCAAGAGCATTCTGTGGGAGACGATCGCCAACGTACCGAGCTACGGGAAATGGATCGCGGCGTGTGACTACACGTCGGCCTACGAGTACCACCGCCGGGTTCTGCAGCTGCTGCAATCACGGGCGCCCGGCCGCTGGGTGCTCAAGAGCCCCGGCCACCGCCTCGCCCTCGATGCCGTCACCGGTGCGTACCCCGACGCGCGCTTCGTGGTGACGCACCGCGACCCTGTGAAGGTCGTGGCGTCGGTCTGCAGCCTCATCGCCTCGCTCTCGGGCACCTTCAGCGACGCCGACCATCGCGCGTACATCGCCGAGCATTGGACCGGCGTCCTCACCGAGATGGTGACCCGGGTCGAGAGGTTCCGCGAACGCAAGCGCCGGTACACCTTCGTCGACATCGCCTACGCCGACCTCGTTGCCGACCCCGTCGGCACGGTGCTCGCTACGTACGACGCGCTCGGCGACGAGCTCACGCCGGCGGCAAAGGCGGCGATGTCGGCCTACGCGTCCGACAACCGGCAGGGCAAGTACGGGAGGCACGCGTACGAGCTCGCCGAGCTCGGGCTCGACCGTGGCGACCTCGAGGCCCGCTTCGCGGCCTACCGAAACCGTTACGACATCCCGCCCGAAGACGTTGCCTGAGCACACGCGGGGCTGGCTCAGCCGTCCGCCAGGCTGACCTCGACCTCGTCGGATTCCCCGATCGCGTGTAGGTCACCCCGACCTCGTCGCCGGGGTCGTGGGCGCGGATCGCCTCCACGAGGTCGGCGTCGGCCGCCGGACTGTTCGCGAGCACCGCGACGATCTCGGCGCCCTGCCACTCCGAGACAGCACGTTCGGTTGCCCGGCGGCCGCTGAGCGCTGTGTTCGGGCGCGAAACGGTCGCCGAGTAGGTACTAGCGCACAAACAGGGTCGGGCGGCTAGCCGGCGTCGAGCTGCGCGACGAGCTTCTTGGGCGCCACGACCCGGTAGGCGCCCTCGACGATGTCGGCGATCTCGTCCCAGTCGACCGGCACGTCGAGGTAGACGCCGAGCCAGCCGCGGTGGCCCACGTACGGCGGCACGAAGAAGTGGTCCGGTTCCGATCCCACGAGGGCGTCGCGGGCGCCGCCGGGGGCGGCACACCAGAACGCGAGTCGGTCGTCGTGATGGTGGTCGGCGTACATCACGAACGTCTTCTTGTCGCGCACGAACCACGTGGGCTCACCGTGGCTCAACCGCTCGGTCGTCTCGGGGAGAGCCAGGCAGAGCCGCCGCAGCCGGGGGAGCGGGTCACGCGCCACGGCCCGCGCCGCCTATCGACCTGCCGCCGCGTCGGAGGCCGCCGCCCGCGCCCGCTCCTCGAGCATCCGCTCCCGAGTCGGCACGCGGAACAGGATCACCCAGATGCCGACGAGGATCAGGCCGGCGACGGCGCCTGCGAGGACCGGCCGGTCGGTCGTCAACACGATGCTCACGGTCGCGACCACGAGCATCGTCGCGATCGCCCAACCCTTCGCCCGGCGGGGCATACCGAGCCCGGCCCGGTAGTCGCGCACGAGCGGCCCGATGCGCGGGAGGTCGAGGATCCAACGCTCGAAGCGGGGGCTCGACCGGGCGAAGCACGCCGCCGCCATGATGAAGAACACCGTGGTGGGGAGGCCGGGGACGACGACGCCCACCGATCCGATCCCCACCGCCATCCAGCCGGCGCCGAACCAGAGCGAGCGCCGGAGGCGGCCGCCCGGCTGTGTCGAGACCATGCCGCCACCGCCTCCGGTCAGCGGATCAGCGCGGCGATGTCGACGACCGCCGAGACGATCAGCAGGACGAAGATGCCACCGCCGATCGTGAGGTAGCCCCACCGCCACTTGTGGTCGGCGGCGAAGAACCGTCGGGCGGCGACGACGATCGCCACCATCGAGACGAAGCCGAGGAGCAGGCCGAGAATGGGCCCGACGGCGCCCGACAGGTCGACGACCGGGCCGAGCAGCGGCAAGGCGACGTACGTGAGCAGGCAGCGTGTGGCGGAGATCGCGATCGACCGGCCGAAGGCGCTCTGGGCCTCGAAGATGCTGACCTTCGGGGCGTCCTCGGGGAGGCGCAGGAACCGGCGGACCCGGCGGTCGGCCGCCGACCGGACCGGCGCGACCGAGGTGGTGGGAAGCGATGCCGCCGACGTCACGGTCCCCAACCGTAGGCCCTGCGCCCGGGCCGGGCACACCAGGGACGGGCGCGCTCAGGCCCGTTCCGCCTCCTCGCGCTCGCCGGCGCGGGTGCTGGCGACGGGACGGCTCCCGGGGAGCACCGGAACCTCGATGACCGTACGCTGCGTGCCCCGCCGCCCCTCCCAGTCGACGACCTCGATGACGGCGACGTACACGACGACGCGGCCGAGGATCAGGAGCCAGATCAACACCGCGAAGACCACGCCGATCGTCCCGTAGAGGGCCGACGAGTCGGCCACGAGCCGGGGGACGACGAGCGTCCCGACGATCTTGAGCACCTCGAGGAGCACCCCGCCGACGATCGCCGCCGCCAACAGGGGGCGGATGCCGACCCGCCGGTTGGGGAGCAGCCACGACGTCCACAGGAA
>DASUUL010000304.1:0-3181 GCA_036374115.1 Acidimicrobiia bacterium
CCGCGTCGACGCGCTACCCCGCAGCGAGATCGGCAAGGTCCTCCGCCGCAACCTCGTCGCCATGCTCGAACGCGACGAATCGTGAGCACCGACCCGCGCCTCACCATCGGCCGCGACACCGCGGCCGCCGACGCCGTGGCCGCGGTGCGCGCCTGGGTGGACGAACACGTGCCCGCGGCGTGGCGCCGGGCGGCCCGGGAGGGAGGCGCCGCCGCGATCCGGGCCGTGCGCTCGCGTGCCGACTACGAGGCCTGGTACCCGACGTTCGGACGCTCCGGCCTGGTCGTGCCCACCTGGCCGGTTGCCTACGGCGGCCTCGACCTCGAGCCGGCGGCCGCGCGGGCGGTGGACGCGGAGCTCCGCCCCTACAACCTCGGGCGGCTCAACCCGCTCGGGCTCAACCTCGCCGCCCCGGCCCTGTTCGCGTACGGCACCGAGGACCAGCGGCTGCGGTTCCTCCCCCCGATCGTGCGGAACGAGGAGGTGTGGTGCCAGCTGTTCAGCGAGCCCGGGGCCGGCTCCGACCTGGCGTCACTCGCCACCGTCGCGGCGCGCGACGGCGATGGCTGGGTGGTGACCGGTCAGAAGGTGTGGACGACCTGGGCCCATCGCTCCGACTTCGCGGTGCTGCTCGCCCGCACCGACCCCGACGTCCCCAAGCGCAAGGGCATCACCTACTTCCTGCTCGACCTGCACCAGCCCGGCGTCGACGTCCGCCCGCTGCGCCATCTCGGCGGCGAGATCGATTTCAACGAGGTGTTCCTCGACGGCGCGCACGTTCCCGACAGCCAGCGCGTCGGCGAGATCGGCGACGGCTGGCGCGTGGCCGGCGCCACCCTGTCGGGCGAGCGCCAGATGGTGTCGGGCGAGGGCTCCGGCGGTGTCGACCGCATCGGCGGCTCGGGCGTCCGGCACCTCCTCGACCTCGCCCGGCGGCGGGCGACCGCCGGCCGGCCCGAGCCGGTGCTCCGCCAGGAGCTGATGCGCGTCTACAGCGAGGAGCGCATCCGGGCTTGGACGAACGAGCGGGTCCGGGCCCGGGTGAAGGCCGGGCGCGCGCCCGGGCCCGAGAGCTCGATCGGCAAGGTTCACCAGGGTGAGCTCAACCAGCGGGTGCAGGCGCTGGCCGTCCGGGTGCTCGGCCCGGAGGCGTCGGCGTGGCCGAGCGCCGAGCGCGACTACGGGACGTCGCTCCCCTACGAGGTCGCGGGCATGCTGCGAAGCCGGGCCAACACGATCGAGGGCGGCACGACCGAGATCAACAAGAACGTGATCGGCGAGCGCGTGCTCGGGCTGCCCCGCGAGCCCGACCCCTGGCGCGCCGCGCCGTGGCGCGACGTGCCGCGCAGCTGATGGCCTACGACACCCTCGTCGTCGAGCGCGACGGCCCCGCCGGCTGGCTGGTCTTCGACCGGCCCGAGGCCGCCAACGCGATGGACGCCACGATGCTGGCCGAGCTGGAGCGGGCGTGGCAGGAGCTCGACCACGACCCCGACGTGCACGTGATCGTCAACACCGGTACCGGACGCGCGTTCCAGACCGGTCTCGACGTCGTGCAGCTCAGCCGCGACCGTGACGCCCTCCGCGAGCAGTCGCGCCGGACGCGGGATGCCCAGCTCCGCCTCACCGCGTGGCACAACGGGGTGGCCAAGCCGGTGATCGCCGCCGTCAACGGCGTCTGCGCCGGCGGCGGCCTCCACTTCGTCGCCGACGCCGACATCGTGATGGCCGCCTCGGACGCGACCTTCCTCGACCCCCACGTCTCGGTCGGGCAGGTGAGCGCGTACGAGAGCATCGGCCTGGCCCGCAAGGCACCGATGGAGGCGGTCCTACGGATGGCGCTGGTCGGCAGCCACGAACGCGTCGACGCCTCGCGCGCCTACCAGCTCGGTCTCGTCGGGCAGGTCGTCGACCCACCCGAGCGCCTCCGCCCGGAGGCACAGGCGCTCGCCGAACGGATCGCGGCAACCCCACCCCAGGTCCTGCGCGCCGTGAAGCACGCCCTGTGGGCGGCGCTCGAATCGACCCCGCGAGAGGAGATCACCCCATGACGTACTCGAGCTTCGAGGACCTGCTCGTCGAACGGCACGGTCCCGTGGGCTGGCTCGTCAACAACCGGCCGGAGCGGCTCAACGCGATGTCGGCTCGGATGCGCGACGAGTTCGCGCTCGCATGGGAGGAGCTCGATCGCGATCCGAAGGTACGGGTGATCGTGCACACCGGCGAGGGCCGGGCCTTCCAGACGGGCGTCGACGTCACCGAGATCGCGACCGACGGCGTCGGCATGGAGCGCTATCGCCGGTCGCTCGAGGACTTCGACCTCCACTTCACGTCGTGGCACCAGAAGGTGTGGAAGCCGGTGATCACGGCCGTGAACGGGGTGTGCGCCGGCGGCGGCTTCCACTGGGTCGCCGACGCCGACATCGTCATCGCCGCATCCGACGCCCAGTTCTTCGATCCGCACGTCTCGATCGGCCAGGTCGTGGCCATCGAGGCGATCGGGCTCATCCGCAAGATGCCGGTCGAGGCGGTGATGCGCATGGCCTTCGTCGGCCGCCACGAGCGCGTGTCGGCCGAACGGGCCTACGAGCTCGGCATGATCAGCCAGATCGTCGACCCGCCCGAGCGCCTCCGCGAAGCGGCACAGGAGCTGGCGGAGAAGATCGCCCGCAACTCCCCTGCCGCGATGGCCGCCACGAAGCGGGCGCTCTGGGGCGCGCTCGAGCTCGGCCTCACCGACGCGTGCCGGGCCGGCGCCAAGGAGCTGGTTTCGATGTGGGGCCACCCCGACCAGGAGGAGGGGCCCACGGCGTTCGCGGAGAAGCGCGAGCCGCAGTGGCAGGAGCTGGCCCCGGCACCGCCCGATCAGCCGCGGTAGCCGCGGGCGCGTGCCGCCCGACCCTGGCGGGTGGCCTGCTGCTTCGCCCGGCTGCGGCTACGGGCATCGCCGCTGCTGTAGTGGTACCGCTTCCCGCTGTCACCCCACTGGTAGTACGGGCCGTCACGGTCGCGGCCTCGCTGGACGGGCATCGAACACCTCCTCTCCTTGCTCGTCTTGGCGATCGCTTCCGGCTCCCCGATGCGCCCCAGGTGCGCAAATATTGCGCACGCCGAACGCATCGAGAGAGCGTCAGGGTCGACGGTCCCGGCCGCTTGTCGCCCGCCCCGTGGGGCGCGACGA
>DASUUL010000305.1:0-25269 GCA_036374115.1 Acidimicrobiia bacterium
CGGCCCACGCCGAACTCGAAGCGGCCGCCGCTGAGGTGGTCGAGCATCGCAACGCGCTCGGCGACGCGGGCGGGATGGTTCACCGGGGGCGTGATGTTGAAGATGCCGGTGCCGAGGTGGATCTGCTCGGTACGGGCCGCCACGTAAGGGAGGAACACCTCGTTGGCCGAGAGGTGGGAGTACTGGGTGAGGAAGTGGTGCTCCGTCGCCCACGTGTACTTGAACCCGGCCTTGTCGGCGGCAATGGTCCAGTCGACCTCGTTCATGAGCCGCTCGTGCATGACGACGGCCGGATCGCGCCCCTCGAGAGCCTGGTGCGGCGTGTAGAGGCTGTTGAAGATTCCGAATTCCATCTCGTTGGGCTCCCTCGCTCGCCGTCGTACCCGACGGCGCCCTCTCGGCGGCAGCGCTCCTCCGCACGGGGCACGGGTGGACTGTCAGCGTGAACCTACCGACCCGCGGCCAAAAATGCAACACGTTTCAATTCTGGACCGTGGCCTCGGCGGCGGCCTTCTTGGCGGCGAGCCAGCCGCCGATCATGGCCCCGAACTCGTTGGGGTTGTACATGTCCTCCTCGTAGGAGAAGCGACCGTCGCCGGCGTAGTGGAGCTTGGTCCAGTTCGTCTCCTCGTGGAGGCTGCCGTCGCCGGGGTCGTTCATGACGTTGCGCACCGCGCAGATCACCCAGCCCCGCTCGTCGTCGATCACGTACCACTCCACGGGGAAGGCCTGCATCTCGTTGTTGATGGGCTCGGCCATGGTGGCGTTGATCCACTCGAGGATGGCGGCCCGCCCCTGCATCCGGCCGTAGTGGTGCTCGTAGTACTCGGCGTCGTCGGTGAAGCAGTCGGCCCATTCGGCCCAGTCGCCGCTCTTGGCACACTTCGCGGCCGTCTCCTGGAACCGGCTGAACGCGTACTCGATCTCGGCTCGGCTGAATCCCACCACTCCCCCTCGTGTCCGTTGCGTGTCGTGGGCGCGCCGGAGTGTAGGAGGCGCTACGGTCCCGCGCCCGTGGGACCGGCCACGCCCATCACGGGCATCTCACACGTCGACCTCTCCGTTCGCGACCGGGCCACGAGCGCCCGCTGGTACGTCGACGTGCTCGGCTTCGCGGTCGGGGGCGAGGGCCGCAACGATCGCTTCGGCTTCCCGTTCACCGTGCTCGTGCACCCCCACGCGCACGTGAGCATCGCCCTGGTCGAGCACGGGGGGAACCCGGGCGAGCCGTTCGACGAGCGGCGCTGCGGCCTCGACCACCTCAGCTTCGAGCTGCCCGCCGGCTTCGACCTCGCGACCTGGACGGCGGCGCTCGCCGAGCGCGGCCATGACGTACCGGCGATCGGCGACGACCACGGTGTGCCGCTGGTGGCGTTGCGTGACCCCGACAACATCCAGATCGAGCTCTACGCCGGGCCGCTCCCGGAGCTGGGCCCGGCGTGAGCGGGGGAACGGTGCGCGGTGTCAGCCCCTCAGCACGACGCCCAGCAGGAGCGCGGCCAGGGCGGCGAGGAGGGCGATCGCGCCCGAGATCGCACGGGTCGCGGGGGTCCGGGCCCGGCCGTGCACCCAGGCGGCGACCCCGGAGATCGCGACGACCCCGAGCTTGACCGCCAGGGTGACCTGGTACTCGGTGGACGCGTCAGTGACCGGCACGTCGAGGAGGTTCCACACGCCCGTCGCGACGAGCACGAGGAAGGCCGGCCAGGCGACGACGGCGAAACGCCGTGCTGCGACGCCGGGGACGTCGGGTCCAGCCGCTCGCAGCGGCGCCACGAGCGCGAGCACCACGAGCTGGCCGCCCACCCACACCGTTGCCGCGAGCACGTGGAGGAACAGGCGGACGTCGTCGCTCGTGACCGGCAGCATCGCGGAGACGGTACCGATGCCCGATTCGAACGACGGAACCGGTCCGTGCAAATGCCGAGTTGATGATCACGAATTCGGGATGTTGCCGGGAGTGTCGTGGAGGTCTATGAAGGACCGAGGTGGGCAGGAAGGAGTCACGATGAGACGCGCGATCATCGCCCTCGTGTCGGTTCCGATGGCGGTCCTCGGGCTCGCCGCGTGTGGTGACGACGGCGGTGACGGCGGCGAGACGGTCGACGTCCTCCTCTCCGAGTTCATCGTCGAGCCCGACCCGACCGAGGTCTCGGCCGGCGAGATCGAGTTCGTGGCCGACAACCAGGGCGGAGAGGTCCACGAGCTCGTCGTCGTACGAGCCGACAGCGCGGAAGACCTCCCGACCGACGCCGACGGCGCCGTCGACGAGGCCCAGATCCCCGAGGCGGATCAGCTCGGTGAGATCGAGGACATCCAACCCGGAGACTCGGCGACGCTCACCCTCGACCTGGAGGCGGGGACCTACGTGCTCCTCTGCAACATCGTCGAGGAAGAGGACGGCGAGGTCGAGAGCCACTTCGCCGAGGGCATGCACGCGCCCTTCACCGTCACCTAGCCGCGACGCTCGATCTAGGCGGGCGAACGCGCCGCCGCGGTCATCGCCGGGATGTCGGCGATCCGCACCGGGCGCTCGGGTGCCGGCGGCGGCGCGCCCGCGCTGCGAGCGGCGGTGTCGACACCCGCCGCCTCGGCGCGCAGGGCCCCCACCGTGCAGCGCTCACGGGGCCGGTGCGCGAACGGATCGAACCGGAAGTGCCGCATCGCGTTCTCGCTCCCGATCGCCGTCACCTCGTCGTCCGGTACGCCCGCGAGCTGCTCCTGGAACGCTTCCGGGGAGTGCGGCCACGTGGAGTCGGAGTGCGGGTAGTCGACCTCCCAGGTGATGGTGTCGAGACCGACCTGGTGGCGCAGCTCCACGCCCACCCGGTCCTGCACGAAGCACGTCACCACGCGCTCGCGGAACACCTCGCTCGGGAGCCGGGCGCCGAAGTCCTGGCCGGTCCAGCGGTGCTGCTGGCGGTACGTCCGGTCGACACGCTCGAGGAAGTACGGAACCCATCCGATGCCACCTTCCGAGAGCGACACCTTGAGTGGATAGCGCCGCAGGAAGTCGGACCAGACGAGATCGGCCGCGACCTGCACGATGTTCACCGGCATGAGCGTGAGGGTCACGTCGACGGGCGACTCCGTCGACGTGATCGGGATCTCCGACGACGAACCGATGTGGAAGCAGACGATGGTGCCCTCGTCGGCGCACGCAGCCCAGAAGGGGTCCCACCACTCGTTGTGCAGGCTCGGGAAGCCGGTCTTCTCCGGATTCTCGGAGAACGTGAACGCGTGGCAGCCCTTGGCTGCCATGCGGCGCACCTCGGCCACCATCGCGTCCTGGTCCCACACGGGCGCGACCGCCAGGGGAATGAAGCGCCCCGGGTACGTGCCGCACCACTCGTCGACGTGCCAGTCGTTGTATGCCTGGAGCACGGGGAGGGCGCTGTCTTCGCCGGCGGCGCCGGCGGCGTGGAACATGCGGCCGGCGAAGCCCGGGAACGAGGGGAAGCACATCGACCCGAGCACGCCGTTGGCGTTCATGTCGCGGACGCGGGCGTGGACGTCGTGACAGCCGGGGCGCATCTCGGCGAACGACATCGGGTTCATGCCGTACTCCTCGGGCGGGCGACCGGCCACGGCGTTGAGCCCGAAGTTCGCGCCCATCTGGTCGCCCCACACCCACAGGTCCGCTCCGTTCGGAGCCGTGACGATCCGGGGCGCCCGGTCGCGCCACCGTTCCGGGACGTGGCCCTCGAACATGTCGGCCGGCTCGACGACGTGGTCGTCGACACTCACCAGCACGAGATCGTCGGTGCGCATGTGGCCTCCCGTCCGGGTGGTGTTCCTACTGCTCGGCCTTCTTCGGCGGTCGCCAGTCGTCGTGGAGGGCGCGCTCGCGGGCGAATCGCTGCGCCGAGATCGTCTGGCCGTTGAGCTCCGATGCCGCCGGATCGGTGGCGAGCCAGGCCACCACCGCCGCGGGCACCGTCGGCGGGGCGCCGGGGTAGACGCCGTCGAGGCCGAGGCGCTTGGCGTTCACCTCCATGCGCTCGGTGACGACGAAGCCCGGCTCCACGTTGAAGAACCGCACGCCGGTGTCGGGGTACTCGACCGCGAGGATCGCGGCGAGACGGTGGAACGCACCCTTCGACATCGCGTACGCCGACCCCCAGCCACCTTCACCGGCGGGGGCGGGCGGATCGGTGATGGCCACGGCGGAGGTGATGTTGACCACGGTGCCGCACCCGCGGTCGAGCATCCCAGGAAGCACCGCCTTGATCAGCACGATCTGCGACACGACGTTGGCGGCGAGCTTGGCCTCGATCACCTCGACGGGCGTGTCCTCGAAGCGGGCCATGCTGCCCGGGCCCGTGTCGACGGCGTTGTTCACCAGCACGTCGAGGCGGCCCCACTCGGCGAGGGCGCGGTCGATCGCCGCGGCCAGCGTGGGCCGGTCGTGGAGGTCCATCGCCAGCGGGAGCGCCCGCCGGCCGACGGCCTCGATCTCGGCCGCGGTGCTCTCGAGGCTGCCGGGGAGGCGGCGCCCCTCGGCGTCGGAATCGTCGACGCCTTCTCCTTCGCGCACCGTGCGGGCGGTGACGACGACGTCGTGGCCCGCGCGGGCGAGCGCGATCGCACTCTGCTTTCCGATGCCTCGGCTGGCGCCGCTCACGAAGGCGACCGGCTCGTCTCCCACGTACTAGAACCTATTCCAGTTTTCGGAAGGGGGGACAGCCGGATGGACCTCGAGGGGCGAGTCGCGATCGTGACCGGCGCCGGCCGGGGGCTGGGCCGCGCCGAGGCCCTCGAGCTCGCCCGCCAGGGCGCGCACGTGGTGGTCAACGACCTCGGGCGGAGCCTGCACGGCGACGAGGAGGCCAGCGCGGCCGACACGGTGGTGGAGGAGATCACGGCGACGGGCGGCAAGGCGGTCGCCCACTTCGGCGACGTGGCGGACTGGGGCGACGCCGAGAGCCTCGTGCGTACTGCGGTCGAGCACTTCGGGGGCCTCGACATCCTGGTCAACAACGCCGGGTTCCTGCGCGACCGCATGATCTTCAAGATGAGCGAGGCGGAGTTCGACGACGTGATCAGGGTCCACTTGAAGGGCCACTTCTGCCCCTCGCGGCACGCGACCGCGTACTGGCGCGACCGCTCGAAGGCCCAGGACGCGCCCGTGTTCGGCCGGGTCGTCAACACCGCGTCCGAGGCCGGCCTCTCCGGCGCGGTCAGCCAACCCAACTACGCGGCGGCGAAGGGGGGCATCATCCAGCTCACGTTGGCCACCGCGCAGGCGATGGCGCGCTACGGCGTCACCGCCAACGCGATCGCCCCGCGCGCGCTCACCCGCATGACCGAGCATCTCGAGGGCTTCGACGCCGCCGACGGCGGCTTCGAGGTGTTCGCCCCCGAGAACGTGTCGCCGCTCGTCGCGTACCTGGCGTCGCCGGCGGCGGCCAAGGTGTCGGGTCAGGTGTTCGTCGTGTGGGGGCGCAAGATCGACGTGCTCACCGGGCCCTCGGTCGACCGGCGCTTCGAGACCGACGATCGCTGGACGCCGGGCGTGGTGGCAGAGGCGCTCACGCCCTTCTACGAGGAACGCACGCCGATCCAGGACGGCTTCCGCATCGGCATGGGCGGCTGACCGTGGACGCCTTCGAAGATCGGGTCGCGGTCGTCACCGGCGCGGGCAGCGGCATCGGGCGGGGCCTCGCGCGGCGGGCGGGCGCCGAAGGGATGCGGGTGGTCGTGGCCGACGTCGAGGCCGAGGCGCTCGCCGAGACCGCCACCGAGCTGAGCGAGAGCGGCACCGACGTGCTCGCGGTGCGAGTGGACGTGTCGGACCCCGCCGCGGTCGAGAGCCTCGCCGGCGAGACCTACGAACGCTTCGGCGCCGTCCACCTCCTCTGCAACAACGCCGGCGTGTTCCAGGGCGGGATCACGTGGCAGCGCACCCTCGCCGACTGGGAATGGGTGATGGGCGTGAACTTCTGGGGGATGCTGCACGGCCTCCGCTCGTTCGTGCCCCGCATGCTCGAGAGCGGCGAGGAAGGGCACGTGGTCGACACCTCGTCGCTGGCGGGCATGCTCACCGTCGCCTTCTCGGCCCCGTACGTGGTGAGCAAGTTCGCCGCCCTCGCGCTCACCGAGAGCCTGGCGCACGACCTGCATGCCCAGGGGGCCCCGATCGGCGTGTCGGTGCTGGTGCCGGGGCTCGTCGACACCCGGATCGCGTGGTCCGAGCGCAACCGGCCCGACGAGCCGCCGAGCGAGGCCCAGGCGCCGGACGCGGCGTTCGTCGCCCAGGCGCTTCGCGATTTGACGGCGACGGGCGGCATCCATCCCGACGAGGTCGCGGGCATGGTCTTCGACGCCGTGCGCAGCGGACGCTTCTACGTCACGACGATGGACGGCGCGCTCGACATGCTGCGTGAGCGCTATGAAGCGGTCCTGCGGCGCGAGCTGCCGTCGTCGGCCCAGTTCCAGGAGTAGGGAGGGCGACGATGGAGATGCGGACGCTCGGGCGCACCGGCGTGCAGGTGAGCGAGTACTGCCTCGGGGCGATGATGTTCGGCAAGTGGGGGAACCCGGATCACGACGACTGCATCCGGATGACCGAACGCGCCCTCGACGCCGGAGTCAACTTCATCGACACGGCCGACATGTACTCGGAGGGCGAGTCGGAGGAGATCGTCGGGAAGGCGATCAAGCGCCGCCGCGACGAAGTGGTCCTGGCGACGAAGTTCCACGGACCGATCGGGCGGGGACCGAACGAGCGCGGGAACTCGCGCCGCTGGATCATGCAGGAGGTCGAGCACAGCCTGCGGCGCCTCGACACCGACTGGATCGACCTCTACCAGGTGCACCGGCCGGAGGAGGCGACCGACGTCGACGAGACGCTCGGAGCGCTCAGCGATCTCGTGCACCAGGGCAAGATCCGGTACCTGGGATCGTCGACGTTCCCGGCCGAGTACGTGGTCGAGGCGCAGTGGACTGCGGAACGGCGGGGGCGAGAGCGGTTCGTGTGCGAGCAGCCGCCGTACTCGATCCTCGTGCGCGAGATCGAGCGGTCGCTGCTGCCCACCTGCGTCCGCTACGGCATGGGGGTGATCCCGTGGAGCCCGCTCGCGGGCGGCTACCTCACGGCCAAGTACCGCAAGGGCGTCGATCCGCCGAAGGACTCGCGCCTCGGGCGGCGCTTCGGCTCGCAATACGAGGACGAGCGCAGGCGCCGGGTGCACGAGCAGCGCCTCGACGCCGTGGAGGAGCTGCTGAAGGTGGCGGCCGGCGCCGGCGTGAGCCTCACGCACCTCTCGCTGGCGTTCGTGCTCGAGCACCCGGCGGTCACGTCGGCGATCATCGGCCCCCGCACCACCGAGCAGCTCGACGACCTCCTCGCCGGTGCCGGCGTGCGCCTCACGGCCGACGTCCTCGATCGCATCGACGACATCGTGCCGCCCGGCACGAGCATCAGCGGCCCCGACCCCTGGCAGCCCGACGCCCTGCGCCGCCGCAACCGCCGCCGCCCCCGCCCCTGATGCGTTCGTTGTGCGCAATTATTGCGCACGCTGAACGCATCGAGAGCGGGGCTACGGCGGGTTGACGGTGATCGTGACGGGCGTGGAGAGCGTCGTCGCGGTGTCGTCGTCGGTGGCCACCGCCACGAGCGTGTACGTGCCGGCGGGTACGTTCTCCCAGGTAATCGCGTAGGGCGCGTCCGTCACGACCCCCAGGCTCGGGCGCGTCCACGCCGTCTTGGTCGAGCCCACCGCATCGAGCTTGCCGGTCCCGAGAATCCAGAGCCCAACGGTTGTCGGCCGCCCCGTGGGAAAACTTGAGCCCTGTGTGGCTCGTGTGGCAGATGCGCTAACGGGGCGCTCGCGGCATGCCGAGACCGATCATCGCGATGATGTCGCGCTGGATCTCGTTGGTTCCCCCGCCGAAGGTGAGGATGAGCGTGCCCGCATACGCGCGTTCGAGGCGACCCTGCAGCACCGCGCCCGGGGTGTCACGTTTGAGGTATCCGGCCTGGCCCACCACCTCGAGCAGGTCCCGGTAGGCCTCGCAGTACAGCTCGGTGCCGAACACCTTCGTGACCGACGCGTCCGCGGGATTGATCGCCCCCGTGCTCAGCCCCCACGCGACTTTCCAGTTCATGAGGCGGAGGAACTCGGTTCGGGCGGCGACCCGCGCCAGGGTGATCTGCACCCACTCCTGGTCGATGACACCCGTCTCGCGGGCCCAGGCGCGGACGTTGTCGAGGTGCCGGTACACGGTGCCCGCGTTGCACAGCGCCACTCGCTCGTGGTTCAGCTGGGTCGTGATGAGCTTCCAACCCTCGTTCTCGGGTCCGACGAGGTTGGCGACGGGTACGCGCACGTCTTCGTAGAAGGTGGCGTTCGTCTTGCCTTCGCCCATGACGCGAATCGGGCTCACGCTGAAGCCGGGCGCAGACGTGGGCACGATGATGATCGACAAGCCCTTGTGCTTCTTCGCCTCGGGGTCGGTCCGCACCGCCAGCCACACGTACTCGGACTGGTCGGCCAGGCTCGTGAAGACCTTCTGGCCGTTGATCACGTACTCGTCGCCGTCGCGCACCGCGCGGGTGCGCAGCGATGCGAGGTCGGTGCCCGCTGCCGGCTCGGTGTAGCCGATCGCGAACTGGAGCTCCCCGGCGAGGATGCCGGGTAGGAACCGGTCCTTCTGTTCGTCGGTGCCGAAGCGCATGAGCGTGGGACCGACGGTGTTGATCGTGAGGAGCGGTACCGGCGCGCCCGCCCGCGCGGCCTCGTCGAAGAAGATCAGCTGCTCCATCGGGGAACGGTCCTGGCCGCCGTACTCCTTGGGCCAGCCGATGCCGAGCCAGCCGTCGGCGCCCATGCGTCGCTGCAGCGATCGCGACAAGGGCCCGCCCATCTCGTGGCGGGCCATCTCGGCGTCGACCTCGGGGGTCATCATGGCGGCGAAGTAGTCGCGCACCTCCTTGCGCAGCGCCTGCTGCTCGTCGGTCGGTGCCAGCCGCATGTCGAACCCCCGAACCGGACCCCTGGAAGACATCCCGGGACCAAACTGGAACGCGTTCCTGTTCTCGGGCAACATAGCCGCGTGCCGCACGCCGCAGGGGTGGTGGGCGGTGGGTAGGGAGGGGGTCCGATGCACGACCTGATCATCCGGGGCGGCACGGTGGTCGACGGCACGGGCGCGCCGGCGGTCGTGGCCGACGTCGCCGTCGACGGCGGCCGCGTCACCGCGGTCGGCGTGGTCGAAGGCGGCGCCCGCGAGGTGCTCGACGCCACCGGCAAGATCGTCACCCCCGGCTTCGTCGACGTGCACACCCACTACGACGGTCAGGTCACCTGGGATCCGCTGCTCACGCCCTCGTGCTGGCACGGCGTCACCACGGTCGTCATGGGCAACTGCGGCGTCGGCTTCGCGCCCGCCCAGCCCGATCGGCACGAGTGGCTCATCGGGCTCATGGAGGGCGTCGAGGACATCCCGGGAACGGCGCTGTCCGCCGGCATCCGCTGGGGCTGGGAGACCTTCCCCGAGTTCCTCGACTTCCTCGACGCGCAGCCGCTCGCGCTCGACATCGGTACGCAGGTTCCGCACGGCGCCGTGCGGGGGTACGTGATGGGCGAGCGCGGTGCACGCAACGAGCCGGCCACGCCCGCCGACATCGGTGCGATGGCGCGCATCGTCCGCGAGGGTGTCGACGCCGGTGCGCTCGGTGTGTCGACGTCACGGACGATCGCGCACCGCGCCATCGACGGCGAGCCCGTACCCGGGACGTTCGCGGCCGAGGACGAGCTGTTCGCGCTCGGACGCGCGCTCGCCGAGGCGGGTGCCGGCGTGTTCGAGCTCGCGCCTGCGGGCGTGATGGGTGAAGACCTCGCCGCCGCCGACTCCGAGATGGACTGGATGCGCCGGTTGGCCAGGGAGACCGGGCGCCCGGTGACGTTCGCGCTCCTCCAGCACGACATCGAGCCCGACCAGTGGAAGCGCATGCTCGACCTCGCCGGTGAGGTCTACGACGAGGGCGTGCCGATCCGTCCGCAGGTCGCGGGCCGGCCGCTGGGTCTGCTGCTCGGGCTCCAGACGTTCCACCCGTTCCGCGACCGTCCCAGCTACGGCCCGCTCGAGCGGTTGCCGCTCGACGAGAAGGTGGCGCGTTTCCGCGACCCCGAAGTACGCGCCGCGATCCTCTCGGAGTCGCCGGTGGCCGACGAGCGCATGGCGTTCATCGGGCTCGGCCTCGACCGCATCTTCCCGATGGGCGACCCTCCCGAGTACGAGCCCGCGCCCGAGGACAGCATCGCCGCTCGAGCGGAGCGCGAGAGCCGCGACCCCGAAGAGCTGCTCTACGACCTGCTGCTCGAGGACGACGGCCGGGCCCTGCTGCTGCGCCCGCTCCTCGGGTACAGCAACTTCACCCAGGACCCGATTCGCGAGATGGTGCTGCACCCGGCGACGGCGCTCGGCCTCGGTGACGGTGGCGCGCACGTCGGGGCCATCTGTGACGCCAGCATCGAGACCTACATGCTCACGCACTGGGTGCGTGACCGAACCCGGGGGGAGCGCCTGCCCCTCGAGCTCGTGGTGCGGAAGATGACGAGCGAGACCGCGAGCCTCTACGGACTCGGCGACCGGGGCACGCTCGAACCGGGCAAGAAGGCCGACGTGAACGTCATCGACCTCGCGAAGCTGCGGCTGCCGGCGCCGGCGATGCACTACGACCTGCCCGGCGGCGCCCGCCGGCTGCTCCAGGGCGCCGACGGGTACACCGCCACGATCGTCAGCGGCGAGGTCGTGCTGCGCGACGGCAGGGAGACCGGCGCCCGGCCCGGCGCGCTGGTGCGTGGCGCCCGCTGACCGGCGACGCCGTGAATCTCCGGATCGCCGACGCCGACGGCGTCCGCCTGCTGACGCTCGACCGGCCCGAGGTCCTCAATGCGTTCGACACCGCGCTCTACCTCGCGTGTGCAGACGCGCTGACCGAGGCCGCGGGGCGCGACGACGTCGCTGTCGTCGTCATCACGGGCGAGGGGCGCGCCTTCTCCGCGGGCCAGGACCTCGCCGAGATGGCGGCGCTCGGCAACCCGGCCGCGGCCGACGCCGGTGCCGCCCACGGGTTCCCCGCCTTCGTCGACGCGGTGATGGCGTTCCCGAAGCCGTTGCTCGCGGCGGTCAACGGCATCGGGATCGGCATCGGGCTCACGTTGCTGCCGCACTGCGACCTCGTGCTCATCGCCGACACGGCGCGCCTGCGCGGTCCGTTCGTGCCGCTCGGGGTGGTGCCGGAGGCGGCCGCGAGCGTGACGCTCCCCGCGGTGATGGGCAACCAGCGCGCCGCCCACCTCCTCTTCACGGGTGCATGGATCGACGCCGACGAGGCCGTCGCCAGTGGGCTCGCCTGGCGCCGCTGCCCGCCCGACCAGCTCCTCGACGAGACCATGGGTCTCGCCCGGGAGATCGCCGCCTTCCCCCTGGAGTCGCTCGTAGCGACCAAGCGGCTCCTCGGTGCCGGGCGGGTCGACGCCCTCCGGGCCGCCCGGTCCCGGGAGGACGCCGAGTTCGCCCGCCTCACCGGCGCCGCCGCCAACCGGGAGGCGCTCGCGAGTTTCCTCGGCAAGGGGAATGCGTAGGCTCTGAGCGTGCCTCCTGTAGTGCCTCGACTCGAGGGGCAGGAGCGGTACGAGCTCCGCGCTCGCCTGGGCGTGGGCGGCATGGCCGAGGTGTTCGCGGGTTACGACCGGCGCCTCGATCGCGTCGTCGCGCTGAAGCTCCTCAAGACCGACCTGCCCGACCCGCGTGCCCGTGAGCGCTTCGAGCACGAGGCGCGCGCTGCAGCTGCCTTCGTGCATCCGAACGCGGTCACCGTGTACGACGTCGGCGACGGCGGGGGCCGTCCCTTCCTCGTGATGGAGCTGGTGGACGGTTCCGACCTCGCCACGCTGCTGGCGACACGCGGGGCCCTCCCCGTGGGGCAGGCGATGCGCGTCGCCGACCAGATGCTCGCCGCCCTCGGCGCGGCCCACGGGCGCGGGTTGGTCCATCGCGACGTGAAGCCCGCCAACGTGCTGCTGGCGCGGGACGGCACCGTCAAGCTCGCCGACTTCGGGATCGCCAAGGCCACCGCCGACGCCACCGCCGGGCTCACCCTCACCGGCCAGGTGATGGGCACCCCTCGCTACCTCGCGCCCGAGCAGGCTGCGGGCACCGGCGCGACGCACCGGTCCGACCTCTACGCCGCCGGTGTCGTGCTCTACGAGATGGTCGCGGGCGAGCCACCGTTCACGGGTGACACGCCGATGGCACTCGCGCTCGCGCACCAGCAGGCGCCGGTCCCGCCGCTCGCCGCTCGCCGGCCCGAGGTGCCGGCGGCGCTCGTGGCCACCATCGGGCGGGCGCTCGAGAAGGATCCCGAGCGCCGCTTCCCCGACGCGGACGCGATGCGCGCCGCCCTTCGAGGCGCACCCGCGCCCGAGACCGCCGCCGCGCTCACCGCGCCGGTGACGCGCACGGCGGTACTGCCGGCGGCGTCGCCGGCGAGGCGCCGGCGGTCGGGATGGTGGATCGGCGCGGCGGTGGCCGCGCTGTTCGCGACCGGGATCGCCGTTGGGCTCGTCCTGTTCGACCGCGACGAGGGCCCCACGGCCGCGTCGCCGGGCACCGAGGCGAGCACCGTGCCGTCGGAGGTGTCGACCACCACGACGTCACCCCCGCCGACGACGACCGCGCCCCCGGCGCCCCAGACGGTTGGTGACCTCGTCGCCCTGCTCGCTGCCGACCCGTCTGCGTACGGCGAGAAAGGGCCAGACCTGCTCGACAAGCTCGGGAAGGCCGCGACCGACGGGAAAGAGGCGGCCAAGCTGTCGGAGGAGGTCGGCAAATGGATGGCCGACGGCGAGCTCGATCCCGAGGTCGGCACGCTCGCCCAGCAGCTGCTCGCCCCGCTGGCGAGCGCCCCTACCGACGACAACGGACCGCCCGGCGACCGGGGCCGCGGGAACGGCAACGACGGCGACGACGGCGACGACTGACGCGCGAGGATGACGGTCCGTCGGCGACCGGGGGGACGCCATGACGACCGCCATCGACTTCGACGAGCTCCAGGCCGCCGCCGATCGCGGGCTCGCGATCTCGTACCACGCCGCTGCCGAGCCCCACCGTCCTGCGCTCCTCGACGGGTCTTCCACCGTGCGCACCTTCGGCGAGCTCGACCGCCGCGCCAACCAGCTCGCGCGCGCGCTGCGCCGGCGCGGTCTCGCCGCCGGCGACGCGGTGGCGCTCCTCTGTGCCAACCGAGCCGAGTTCGTCGAGGTGCTCGCGGCGACGCAGCGTGCCGGGCTGCGCCTCACGCCGGTCAACTGGCACCTCACCGGTGACGAGGTGGGATACATCGTCGCCGACTGCGAAGCCGACGCATTCGTGGCCGACGCCCGGTTCGCATCCGTGGCCGCGGTCGCCGCCGCCGCTGCTCCGGACGCCCAGGTGCGCGTCTCGATCGGGGGACCGATCGACGGCTTCGAGCCGTACGAGGGAGCACTCGCCGCCGAGCCCGGTGACGGGCTCGCCGATCCGTCGCTCGGTTGGTCGATGCTCTACACGTCGGGCACGACGGGCCGTCCGAAGGGCGTGCACCGCAACCAGGCGCCGGTGAGCGCCAAGCTCGCCGCCGGGATGGCCGGATATCGACCCGGCGACGTCCACCTGTGCACGGGCCCGCTGTACCACGCGGCGCCGCTGCTCTTCTCGATGTCGGTGCCGCTGCTGGTGGGAGTACCCGTCGTGTTGACGGACGGCTGGGACGCACGCCGGTGCCTCCGGCTGATCGAGGAGCAGCGCGTCACGCATACCCACATGGTGCCGACGATGTTCCACCGGCTCCTCGCCCTCCCCGACGACGTACGCATGGGCGCCGACATCTCGTCGCTGCGGTACGTGATCCACGGCGCGGCGCCGTGCCCGGTCCCGGTGAAGCGCCGCCTCATCGAGTGGATCGGCCCGGTCGTGCACGAGTACTACGCCGCCACCGAAGGCCTGGGCACGTTCGTCGACTCCGAGACCTGGCTCTCCAAGCCCGGCACCGTGGGCAAGCCCTGGCCCGACGACCAGGTCTACGTGGGCGACGAGGAAAGCCGGCGCCTCCCGCCGGGTGAGATCGGGTTGGTGTGGCTCAAGGCGGCGACGATCGACCGCTTCGAGTACTTCAAGGACGATGCCAAGACCGCGTCGACGTATCGCGGCGAGCACTTCACGCTCGGCGACGTGGGCTACCTCGACGCCGACGGCTACCTCTTCCTCACCGACCGCAGCGCCAACGTGATCATCTCCGGGGGAGTGAACATCTACCCGGCCGAGATCGACGCGGTGCTGCTCGAGCACCCCGCGGTCGGCGATGTCGCGACCATCGGCATCCCCGACGAAGAGTGGGGGGAGGCGGTGCTCGCAGTCGTCGAGCCGGGCGACGGGCACGTGGCCTCGACCGAGCTCGGGAACGAGCTGCTCGCGTTCTGCCGCCAGCGCCTCGCCGGCTTCAAATGCCCGCGGCGAGTCGACTTCGTCGCGGAGCTCCCGCGCCAGGACAACGGCAAGATCTACAAGCGGATCCTGCGCGATCGCTACCGCACGGCCCCCGGGCCGACCGGGAAGGCCTGACCGTTGGACCCGCAACGCCTGCGCGCGCTCGACGTCGCCCACGAGCACGCCCGGGCGTACCTCGCCGGCCTGGCCGAACGCCCGGTCGGGCGGGTGCCCGACCTCCAGGCGCTCCGGCGGTCGCTCGGCGGCCCGCTTCCCGAGCACCCGACCGAGGACACCGTGGTGGTCGACGATCTCGCCGACGCCGCCGAACCCGGGCTCGTCGCGTCCGCCGGCCCGCGCTACTTCGGGTTCGTCGTCGGTGGCGCGCTCCCGGCTGCGCTCGCCGCCGACTGGCTGGTGTCCGCCTGGGACCAGAACGCCGGGCTCTCGATCCTCTCTCCGGCGGCGGCGGTGGTCGAGGAGGTGACCGGGGATTGGCTCCGCGAGCTGTTCGGGCTCGCGCCGTCGGTGTCGGTCGGATTCGTCACCGGCGGGCAGATGGCGAACCTGGTCGGGCTCTCCGCTGCCCGCCACCACGTGCTCGCGCGCGCGGGGTGGGACGTCGAGGCGTCGGGCCTCGCGGGTGCGCCCCCGGTGCGGGTGGTCGTCGGGGAGCAGCGCCACGCGACGATCGACCGGGCGCTGCGGTTCCTCGGGCTGGGTACGGCGTCGGTCACGGTCGTTCCCGCCGACGACCAGGGCCGGCTTCGCACCGACCTCCTGCCCGAGGCGCTCGCCGGCCACCGTCGCCCCACGATCGTGTGCGCCCAGGCGGGCGATGTGAACAGCGGCGCCTTCGACGATCTCGGGCGCGTCTGCGACGCCGCCCACGACGTCGACGCCTGGGTGCACGTCGACGGCGCCATCGGGCTGTGGGCGGCGGTGAGCCCGCAGCATCGACACCTCGTGGAGGGCCTCGACCGGGCGGACTCGTGGGCGACCGACGCCCACAAGTGGCTCAACGTTCCCTACGACTCGGGGATCGTGTTCAGCGCACACGCCGATGCCCACTCCAGCGCGTTCTCGTTGCGTGCTCCCTACCTCGTCCACGCCGCCGAGGGTGAAGCGCGCGAGGCGAGCGACTGGGTGCCCGAGTCGTCCCGGCGCGCCCGGGCGATCCCGGTGTACGCCGCCTTGCGCTCGCTGGGTCGCTCGGGTGTGGCGGCGATGGTGGAGCGGTGCTGCGCGCTGGCGCGCCGGTTCGCCGACGCGCTGCGAGCGGTGCCCGGCATCGAGGTGTGCAACGACGTGGTGCTCAACCAGGTGCTCGTGCGTTTCGAGGGCGGAGACGGCGAACCGGCCGCCGGCGACGACCGGACGCGCGGCGTCATCGCCGCGATCCAGGACTCGGGGGTCTGTTGGATGGGCGGCACCATGTGGCAGGGTCGGGCCCTGATGAGGATCTCGGTGTCGAACTGGTCGACGACCGAAGCCGACGTGGATCGATCGGTGGACGCCATCCGGCACGCAGTTCGTTAGCTTGGGCAGCCGCGACGACCCGGGGGGACCAGATGCGAGTGCCGCTGACCGTGAACGACTTCATCGAGCGGGCCGCGCTCGTCTACGGCGACCGGATCGGCGTGGTCGACGAGCCCGACCAGCCGGCAGCCCCGCTGGGATCGCTCACCTACCGCCGGGTCGAGGAGCTCGCCCGGGCCCAAGCGGCCGCGCTCGACGAGCTCGGCGTCGGGGAGGGGGAGCGGGTGGCGATCGTCTCGCAGAACGCTGCACGGCTGTTCGTCTCGTTCTTCGGCGTGAGCGGGTCCGGGCGCATCCTCGTGCCGATCAACTTCCGGCTCAACGCCGACGAGGTCGGCTACATCGTCGAGCATTCGGGCGCCTCGATGCTGCTCGTCGACCCCGAGCTCGACGACGCCCTGGCGTCGGTGGACGCGAAGTACCGCTTTGTGATGGGCGTCGACGCCGACGCGGTGCTCTTCCGCGAGGGCGTCGAGCCCGAACCCTGGGAACCCGACGAGGATGCCACCGCCACGATCAACTACACGAGTGGGACCACCGCCCGTCCCAAGGGCGTGCAGCTCACCCACCGGAACGTCTGGATCAACGCAGTCACGTTCGGGTGGCAGGCGGGGGTGAACGACCGCGATGTCTACCTGCACACGCTCCCGATGTTCCATTGCAACGGCTGGGGCATGCCCTACGCCGTCACCGGTATGGGTGGGCGCCACGTCGTACTGCGCAAGGTCGACGGCTCCGAGATCCTGCGCCGCGTCGACGAACACGGCGTGACCCAGCTCAACGGCGCCCCCGCGGTCGTGAACGCCGTCCTCGACGCCGCCGCCGAATGGGACGGTGACATCCCGGGCCGGGGACGGACCCGCATCATCGTCGCCGGCGCGCCCCCGCCGACGCGGACGATCGAGCGGGTGGGGGCCGAGCTCGGCTGGGAGTTCATCCAGATCTACGGCCTCACCGAGACCGCGCCCTTCCTCACCATGAACCGCGCCCGAGCGGAGTACGACGAGGTCTCGCCCGCGGAGCGTGCCTCGCTGCTCAGCCGGGCGGGTGCGCCCGCCCTCGGCGTACGGCTACGTGTCGACGACGAGGGCGAGGTGCAGACGCGCGCGAACGTCGTCATGGAGGGCTACTGGGATCAACCCGATGCCACCACCGAAGCCATCCCCGACGGTTGGTTCCGCACCGGCGACGGTGGCTCGCTCGGCGCCGACCACTACCTCACCATCGCCGACCGCAAGAAGGACGTGATCATCTCCGGTGGCGAGAACGTGTCGTCGATCGAGGTGGAGGACTGCCTCTTCTCCCATCCGGCGGTCGCCGAAGCCGCGGTGATCGGTGTGCCCGATGACAAGTGGGGCGAGACGGTGAAGGCGCTCGTCGTGTTGGCGCCGGGTGCGAGCGCGAACGAGGCCGAGCTCATCGAGCACTGCCGCGACCGGCTGGCCCACTACAAGTGTCCGACATCGGTCGAGCTCCGCGACGAGCTGGCCCGTACCGCCACCGGCAAGCTGCAGAAGTTCAAGCTGCGAGCGCAGTACTGGGAGGGACGAGACAAGAAGATCAACTGACGTCGAGCGTGGGGCAGGGACCGTGACTTCTCCTGAGACCACGGTGCGGGCCGACTCGGCCGTGTACCACGACGCGCACCCCTCCGAACCGGACGGGATGGCCGCAGCGTTCCACCCGCCGCCTCATCCCTGGGGGGCGCTCACGACGTCGTGTCTGACGCTCTTCCTCATCGCGGTGAACACCACCGCGATCAACACGGCGGTGAGCGCGATCGCCGACGAGCTCACGGTCTCGGCGACGACCCTCGGCTGGGCGCTGAACGCGTACCTCCTCGCGGTGGCTGCCTTCGTCGTGATCGGGGGCGAGCTCGGCGACATCCTGGGTCGTCGCCGGGTCTTCCTCGCCGGCCTCGTCATCTACACGATCGCCGCGCTCGTCGTCGCGTCGGCGGAGTCGTCGGCGCAGCTCATCCTGGGCCGGGCGCTCCAGGGGGCCGGCTCGGCGTTCCTCATGCCCGCGACCATGTCGATCCTGCGTGACTCGTTCCCGAAGGAGCGCCAGGGTTTCGCGCTCGGGATCTGGGGCGCGGTGGGCGGCATCGGCTTCGCGCTCGGTCCGCTGATCGGCGGATTCTTCACCGACGAGCTCAGCTGGCGGTGGGTGTGGTGGAGCAACCTGCCGGTCGTGGCCCTTCTCGTCGTGATGGCGGTGCCGTTCCTGTCGGGCCTCCCGAAGGGACGGGCCGGCGTCCGGATCGACTGGCGGGGGGCGGCGCTGCTCGGCGCCGGCCTCTTCGCCGTGATCGTCGCGCTCCAGCAGGGCGGTCGTTGGGGTTGGACCTCGGCCACCATTCTCGGGCTCCTGATCGGCGGGACCGTGCTCCTCGTCGCGTTCGTGCTCCTGGAGCTGCGCGTGGCCGCGCCCCTGGTGCATCTCCGGCTGTTGCGGATCCCGGCGTTCACGGGCGGGAACCTGGGGACGTTCGTGAACGCTCTGGGCCTCATCGGGATCCTGTACTTCTTCAACCTCTACGTGCAGTCCGTGGTGCTCTTCGACTGGTCGGCGCTGCGGGCCAGCGTCGCACTGCTGCCCTACGGCCTGAGCGTGTTCGCGGCCTCGCTCGTCGTCGGGCCGCTCGTCGACCGGGTCGGCGCCCGGTGGCCGATCGCAGCCGGAATGGGTCTGCTCGCCGCCGGCTGCTGGCTGCTGTCGCTCGCGAGCCCGGAGACGACGTACTCCACACTCTGGTGGCCGAGCGTGATCGCCGGCCTGGGCGTCGGCGTGACCTTCTCCGCGCCCTCGGCCGCCGGCCTCCGCGAGATCCCGCCCGCGCAGGCCGGGGAGGGCTCGGGGGTCATCAACATCTCCCGCTACGTCGGCGCGACCCTCGTGGTGGCCGTGGGGACGGTCCTCTACTCCTCGGCGGGGATCGACGCGCTCAACGCGAGTCTCTCGTCGGCCGGCGCCGGCGCGGTCGAGGAGGAGAAGCTGGACCGGGTGCTCACGGGTTCCCCGGCTGCCGTCGAGGACACGCTCGGCGAGCTCCACGGTGAGGAGCGTGCCGCGTTCGTGGACGGTGCCGGGCGCGGTACCACCGACGGCTTCGACGCCGCCATGCTCCTCGTCGCGATCTCCTCGGTGGTCGGCGCGGTGGCTTGGATCTGGCTGTTCTCGCCGCGGCGGCGCCATCCCGCCTAGACGCGCGCGGCGAAGATCTTCGCGTCCCGTTCGCGAAGGCGGCCCGACCCCCGCATCACGTCGCCCCCGCGAGCCCAGCACGCCTCGACCTCGTCGCCGACGTCGTGCTCACGGAGGAAGAACGCGACGTCGCTCATGCCGAACACCGCGCCCCGGCCGAGCTGGAGGAGCACGTCGCCGGGCCGCATCCCGGCGGCGTCGGCGAAGCCTTGCGGTTCCAGCGCCGCGAGCTCGACGCCCGCGGGTAGCTGGCGGAGGTCGGCACCGAGCGTGGCGTCGGACGAGAGGTCCCGGTGCCGGGGGAATCGCACGCCGTGGTTGAGGTACAGCGCGAGATCGGCGAGCGTCTCGTCCATCCCGCCCCGCACCTGATCGCTCCGCAGGATCGACTCGCCGCCGAACCCGGCCTGCGTCACGGTGATCCGGGTGCCGCCGAGGACCTCCTCGAAGGTCACCGTGACCTCGATCCCGACCTCGGGTGACGCCGCCCACTGGCGGTAGGCGAGGCGCTCGTGGCGCTGCGCGTCCGTGACCTCGAAGCCCACGGGCCCTCCGGGAGTCTCGGCCTCCGCAGTGCGTGCGTCGCCGGTGGCGTCGAAGGAGTGCGCGAACCAGACCTCGAGCTCCTGCGGATCGGTGAAGGCGCGCCAGGCGCGCTCGACGGGTACGGCGACCGAGAACGTCCGCTCGTAGTGATCAGTCATCGCTGCTCTCCTCCGTCTCGTCGTCGGCGGCTGCGGGATGCACGGCAAGGACCAGCCGGTACGGTTCGCCGGCCGGGGAGCCGTACCGCTCGCACAGGGCGGTGAGCGTCTCGAGGTACTCGGCGAGGAAGGCGGCCCGGGCGCGCTCGTCGGCAAAATGCACGTCGGCTTCGACGGTGGCGCTCGCGATCTCCTCGGCGTCGAAGGCGGCGCGGTCGAGCAGCGACACCGCGTCGCGCTGGAGCCGTTCGCCGACCGTGACGAGCTTCTCGAGCGAGTGCTGGTGGCGGAGGGCCTCGACGCGGCGTGGGTCGGACCATGCGACCTGCGGGGACACGACGAAGCTCTCGGCCACCGACCGGTAGAGCATCTCGACGAAGTTGCCCGTCCGCCGTTCACCGACCGGCTCGACCAGGCCCGCCCGCTCGAGCTCCTTGAGGTGGTAGTTGACGCGCTGGCGACTCTCGCCGACGCCGCGGGCCACGGCCGCGGCCGACGCGGCCTCCCGAAGCGCCTCCAGGATCCGCACCCGCAGCGGGTGACACAGGCTCTGGAGGGAGTCGATGTCGTCGACGACGTGCACCCGCCCCGCCATCCCGGCCTCCTAGGAATACCAACCTGTCAGGAAAACTAATCCTGTCAAGGCGGCCGGTCAAGGGTCTTGCGGCTAGGGTGCCGCCGATGGGCAGCCGCGGCATGAAGCGCAACCGCAAAGGCGGGCCTCGCGAGCATCTCCCGAAGGTGGGGACGCGCGACGAGGTCCGCGAGGAGCAGCACCTCGAACGCGAGGCCATCGGCGACGTGATGGGCCTCGGCGGCGTCCCGAGCTGGATCCGCTGGGGTGCCCTGCTCGTCGGCGCCGCCATCCTCGTCGTGGCCGTGGTGGCGCTCGTCGCCCTCGACTGACCCGTCCGGAGCGACCGGAGGGGGAGCGCGCGTGATCCTGGAAGGCAAGACCGTGGTGGTGTCGGGCGTCGGGCCCGGCCTGGGACGGGAGATCGCAGCCGCGGCCGCCCGTGACGGCGCCAACGTCGTGCTGGGCGCGCGCACGCAGGCGAACCTGGAGAAGGCGGCGGCCGAGATCGACCCGTCGGGGGAGCGGGTCGCGTGGTCGGTCACCGACATCACCGATCCCGAGCAGTGTCGCCGGCTCGCCGCTACCGCCGCGGAGCGCTTCGGCCGGATCGACGCGCTCGCCAACTGCGCCGCGCTCGATGCCGTGTTCGGCGGGCTCGAGAACGCCAACTGGGACGAGTGGCGCAACGCCGTCGAGGTCAACCTGTTCGGCACCATGCAGATGACCGAGGCCGTCATCCCGTACATGAAGGACGGCGGCGGATCGGTCGTCTTCATCGGGAGCCAGGCGATGTTCTGGAGCCAGATCCCCCAGGCGGCGTACGCGGCGTCGAAGGCCGCCCTCGTCGGGGCGATCGCACATCTCGCGCGCGAGCTCGGCCCCTACGGCATTCGCGTGAACACGGTGGTGCCCTCGTGGATGTGGGGGCCGCCCGTCGAGGCGTACGTGAACATGACCGCCCAGGCCCAGAACGTCGACCCGAAGGCGATCGTCGACGGAATCGCCCGGCAGATGCCCCTGGGCGAGATCCCCAGCGACGGCGACGTCGCCGAGGTCGTGGTCTTCTTCGCCTCCGACCGGGCGCGGATGATCACCGGGCAGGCGCTCCTCGTGAACGCGGGCGAGTACATCCGCTGAAGGCGCTGAAGGGCTGAAAGGAGGCGGCATGGGACGTCTCGACGGCAAGGTCGCACTCATCACCGGCGCGGCTCGCGGACAGGGCGAAGCCGAGGCGCGGGAGTTCGTCGCCGAAGGGGCCGCGGTCGTGCTGGCCGACGTGCTCGACGACGCCGGCGCCAAGGTCGCCGGCGACATCGGAGACCGCGCCGTCTACTGCCATCTCGACGTCACCGACCCGGCGCAGTGGCGGGAGGCGGTCGACACCGCGGTCTCGACCTTCGGGAAGCTCGACGTGCTGATCAACAACGCCGGCATCCTGCGTCTCGGCATGGTGGAAGACATGCCGCTCGACGAGTACCTGGCAGTGATCAACGTCAATCAGGTGGGGTGCTGGCTCGGCATGCAGGCGGTGGTGCCGGCTCTCACGCGCGCCGGAGGGGGAGCGATCGTGAACACGTCGTCGACGTCGGGATTCGTCGGCACGATGGGCCTGTCGGCGTACACCGCCTCGAAGTTCGCGGTGCGGGGGATGACGAAGTGCGCGGCGATGGAGCTCGGTCACTACGGCATCAGGGTGAACTCGGTGCATCCCGGCGGTATCGACACCGAGATGGTCGCGGGCCCCGAGTTCGCCGCTGTCGACAAGGAGCTCGTCTACGGGAGCCAGCCCGTTCCGCGTATCGGGCGACCCGACGAGGTCGCCAAGCTCATGGTGTTCCTCGCGTCCGACGACGCGTCGTACTGCACCGGCGCCGAGTACCTCATCGACGGCGGCATGCTCGCCGGCCCTCCGATGCCGAGGCGCTGACGGACGGTCCGGTCACAGTCGCCGCGTGAGGTGCTGGCTCAGGTCGCCGACGAGGTCGGTGATCATGTGGCGGTGCGCGAACCGCCAGGTGCCGTCGACGCGCTCGAAGCTGTCGTGGTAGCGGCCGGCGATGATCGGCTGGAGCGCGAGCGCATCGGTCTGCTGGAGCACGGTGAAGTACGACCGGCACGTGGCGGTGCCGGCATCCTCGTCGACCTCGACGACCAGGTTCGTCGTCACGTGCTTGGTGCGCGGCGTGCCGTCGTCGTGAACACGGGTCCAGCCCTCGTACATCGCCCGCACCTCGTCGGTGCCGTAGTGGACGGTGTCGACGCCCTGCGCCGTGACGCGTGCGTGGGCGAAGAGCTCGGCCACACCCGAGAAGTCGCCGGCGTCGATGCGCTCGGCGTACAGCGCGATCAGCTTCGGCACCGCGAACTCGCCCGGGTCGCTCATCGCAGGTCCTCGGTCACTCGCGTCTCGAGGAGGTGACGGTCGAGCTTGCCGGTGCCGGTGCGAGGGAGCTCGGGGAGCACGAAGACGTGCTCGGGAACCTTGTAGCCGGCGACGCGGTCGGCCGTGAACGCCCGCAGGTCCTCGCCGGTCGGCGACGGGGTGACGTCGGGCTCCAGCTCCACGTATGCCTCGACGCGTTGGCCGAGATGTGGATCGGGTGCGCCGACGACGCACGCCAGGCGCACGGCCGGGTGCTGGTAGAGGATCTCCTCGACCTCTTCGGGGACGATGTTCGACCCGGCGCGGATGATCACCTGCTTGCTCCGGCCCATGAACCAGAGCCAACCGTCGGCGTCGAAGCGCCCGAGGTCGCCGGTGTGCAACCAACCGCCGTGGAGCACCTCGGCAGTGGCGGCGGGGTTCTCCCAGTAACGGTCGAACATCGCCTCGGTCCTCACCAGGATCTCACCCGTCTTGCCGGTGTCGACGTCGGAACCATCGGGGTCGACCACCCGGACCTCGTGGCCGGTGACGGGAAGGCCCGCCGATCCGAGCCGCTTCTCGCCGAAGGGCGGGTTGCAGGCGTAGTGGGAGCACTCCGTCATCCCGATGCCCTCGGTGATCTCGAAGCCGGTGAGGTCGGTGAAGCGCCGGTGCACGTCCATCGGCACCTTGTCGCCGCCCACCGTGACGGCCCGCAGCGAGGAGAGGTCGTGGTGCTCGTGCTCGTCGGCCTCGACGAAGTCGTCGAGCGCGGTGGGGAGCAACTGCACGAGCTCGACCTCCCAACGCTCGACGAGCGGGAGGACGACGGCGGGATCGGCCGACTCGCCGATCACGACGGTCGCACCCCCGAGCACGCAGGCGAGGAGGTTCGAGAACCCACCGATGTGCGACACCGGTGTCGGGAGCAGCTGGACGACGCCGGGTGCCTGCCCGTACTCGGCCCGCATCGCCTCCGCCAGGGAGCGCAGACCGCGATGGGTGTACACGACGCCCTTCGGATTGCCCGTCGAACCCGACGTGTACATGACCTGGGCGTCGGCCGTGGGGGCGATCGTGGGCGGCGGCAGCGGATCCGACGCCTCGAGGTCCTCGAGCGGGGACCACCCGTCGCGCTCGTGGCCAACGAGGTGACGCCGCTCGACACCGAGCTCGGCCCAGTCGAGCGGGTCGAGACGGTCGACGAGCTCAGGGTGCGTGATCACGACGCTCGCGCCCGAGTGCTCGATTGCGTGACCGGCATCGGCGGCGATGTAGCGATGGTTCAGCGGGACCGCGACGAGCCCGGCGGCGAAGCACGCGAAGTACGCCGCCACGAGCTCGGCGCAGTTCGGGAGGAAGAACGCGATGCGGTCGCCCGGTTGCGCGCCAGAGTCCACGAGACCGCGCGCCAGCCGGCCCGACCAGTCGGCCAGCTCGCGGAAGGACCACGCGTCGTCACCGGCGCGCAGTGCGACCCCATCAGGTGTGGACTCGGCTGTCGTCGCGAGCAGCTCGTTGAGGGCGCTCCCGTCCGCCACGGGCGGGAGTATCGCATGTGCGGAAACGTCGGGTCAGAGGTTGAGGTCCTTGTTGGGGCGGACGACGATCTCGGCGACGTGCACCCGCGCCGGACGGCTGACCGCGTACAGCACCGCGTCGGCCACGTCGTCGGGGCTGGCGAGATGCTCGCTCATCGCCTCTCGTGCGGCGTCGATGACGTCGTCGGGGAGGCGTTCCCCCTTGGTGACGTCGGCTTCGATGCCGGTGATGGCCACCATCCCCTTCAGCACCTCGGGGTCGAAATTGCGGGCGAAGTTCGTCGCGACGGCGCCGGGCATGATCGTGAGCACCTGAATGGGATCGTCGAGGAGCTCGGCGCGCAACGAGTTGGAGATCGTGTTGACCGCGTGCTTGGTCGCCCCGTACACGCCGGAGTCGGGGCGCAGTGCCGCCACCGACGAGATGTTGACGATGTGCCCCTCGGCCCCGCACGTTCGCATCGCGCGCACCGCGGCCTGGCAGCCGGCGAGGAGGCCGAGCACGTTGGTCTCGAGCATCGCCCGCCAGCCCTCGGGATCGGCTTCGACGATCGGGTCGGGGTACGAGACGCCGGCGTTGTTCACCATGATGTCGAGCCGGCCGGTGTCGCCGATGGCCGCGTCCACCACCGCCCGTACCGCCGCGGGGTCGCGCACGTCGGCGGTCATGATCCGGGCGGATCCACCGGCGCCTGCGATCCGGTCGGCCGACTCCTTCATGGCCGACTCCGTGCGGCCGCAGAGCAGCACGTGCGCGCCGGCGCCGCCGAGGCGTTCGGCGATGGCGCGCCCGATGCCGCTCGAGGCCCCGGTGACGACGGCCGTGTGGCCGGAGAGGTCGGCGGTCGTGGTCATGGCGAC
>DASUUL010000306.1:0-8720 GCA_036374115.1 Acidimicrobiia bacterium
TCATGGAATGGGTGCTGCGCATCATGGCGAACCTCCTGCGGCCCGACGAGCTCGGGCCGGCGGAGGCCGCGTACAAGACCCTCGCCGGTCTCGTCGCGGTCGCGCCCGAGCCGTAGGCGCCCGTTCGAGCCGGCTACGACGACGCGTCGAGGCGCAGGACCACGAGCCCGTTGCGCGCCGCGTACAGCGCGACCACGAACTGGTGGTCGAAGCCCGCGGGATCGCTCAGCCCCCGCTCGGGGACACGCCGCGACGACGTGCCGTCGGGCGAGCGCCACACCACCACTCCCTCGATCTCGGGATCGCGCGGCGACTCGGTGTCCTCCTCTTCTTCCGCTCTTCCTCCTCCGGCGCGGCCGGCGCCCCGATCGGGCGGTGCCATCCGAGGAGGACGAAGCCCCGCCGTCGCTCGTGATCGTGTGCACCCGAACGAGCGAGCCCGGTTCCGCCAGCCCGGTGGCCGCGCCTCCTCCCATTCGCGGCCGTCCTCGGAGCGCCCGACGACGGGTTCGGTGACATGTTCGTCCTCGCAATCGCCACGAGCCCGGGCCGACGTCTCGGCATGTCCGAAGAACGCCCTACACCGAAGGCCGGCTCCTGCCGATGGGATACGGGGCATCTGCCGGAGTTGCCACAGTTCGCTCGGAAACGGCCATCATGGGAGCCGCCGATGTCATCCACAGCTGAGCACCCGATCCGCAGGCTCCGGACGGCGGCGATGGTGGTCGCCGTCGCCCTTCCCGTTGCGGCGGCGTGCGCGCCGTTGAAGTCGGGTGCGCCTCCCGAGGTGTACGCGCGCGCCAACCAGATCCGGGCCCAGCACGGGGTCGGGCCGCTGGCTCCGTGCCCGTCGCTGGCGGCAGCCGCCCAGCGTCACGCGAACGACATGGCCGCCCGCGGCTCTCTGGGGCACCAGGGAAGCGACGGGTCCTGGCCGGCCGACCGTCTCGTGGCCAGCGGGTACGGATCCGGGTTCTGGGGCGAGATCATCGCCGACCGCGTCTCGACCGCCGACGGGGTCCTGGGGCTGTGGGCGGGCTCGCCCCGCCACGCCGCCATCCTCCTCGATCCCGCGTACCGCGACGTCGGGTTCGGCTACGCCAACGGATACTGGGTCGGAGACTTCGGCGCGGGTGGGCGCTGCTGAGGCGAGCCGGCGTCACACATCACAGCGGCCCGCCGGGTTTTGCCCGGCGCCGTGCGATCCCGGGTAGCCTGCGCGCGCTCGCAGAGGAGGGGCTCGCGACTTGGACGACTATCTGCCGATCCTCACGCTGATCGTGCTCGTCGTGCTGTTCTTCTCGGCGTCGTTCTTCGCTTCGCTCCTGCTCGGGCCCCGCCGGCCCACCACCGCCAAGGAAGCTCCCTACGAGTGCGGGATCGTCCCGGAGTTCGAGCCGGCCGAACGGTTCCCGGTGAAGTTCTACCTGGTGGCCATGGCGTTCATCGTGCTCGACGTCGAGATCATCTTCCTCTACCCCTTCATGACGATCCTGCGTGATTTCGTTCCCGGGTCGTTCGCGCTCATCTCCATGGGTGTGTTCCTGTTGGTCCTCCTCGTGCCGTTCGCCTATCTCCTCTCGACGGGCGCCCTCGATTGGGGCCCGATCAAGGCCTTGAGCACGCGGGCCGCCCAGCGCGTGCTCCGTGCCACTCCCGGCCCGGGCGGGCTCGATCCGAAGCGGGCCGATCTCGCCGAGGAGGAGGCCGCCTGATGGGCATGGAGCAGGTTCCCTACGGCTTCCTCACCGGCCGGCTCGAAGACCTCGTGAAGTGGGCCCGGCGCAACTCGGTGTGGCCGGCGACGTTCGGGCTGGCGTGCTGCGCGCTCGAGATGATGGCCACCGGCGGCGCCCACTACGACATGGCGCGCTTCGGCATGGAGGTCTTCCGGGCGAGTCCCCGCCAGGCCGACCTCATGATCGTCGCGGGCCGGGTGAGCCAGAAGATGGCTCCCGTCCTGCGCCAGGTCTACGACCAGATGGTCGAGCCCAAGTGGGTCATCTCGATGGGCGTGTGCGCGAGCAGCGGCGGGATGTTCAACAACTACGCGATCGTGCAGGGTGTCGACCAGATCGTGCCCGTCGACGTGTACGTCCCCGGGTGTCCTCCCGGCCCCGAGACGCTCATGCACGGCATCCTGATGCTCCACGACCAGATCCGCACCGGCGAGATCATGAAGCGCCGTCACCCCGGCCAGACCGGCGCCGCCATCCACGTCGACCAGCGCGACGGCGTGGCCGCCGACGCCCTCGCCACCCGGTAACCCAGCCTTCGAGCCCACGACCTCCATGCCCGACGACCCCGCTCGTGAAGAGGATCACAAGGACGAGGCCGCCGGGGCGGCCGCGCCCGCCATCGCCGACGAGGTCGCGGCGGCGGTGCTCGAGGGCTTTCCCGGCACGGTCTTCCACGAGTCCCACGGCCAGCCGGTCGTGTACGTCGCGCGCGAGGCGTGGCGCGACGTCGCGCGGTTCCTGCGCGACGAGCAGCAGTTCACGCAGTGCCTCGACGTGACCGCCGTCGACCACCTCATCGACGCCGCCCGCGCCGTGCCCGACGGCGTCGACCCGGAGCGCTTCGAGGTGGTGGCGAATTTCCTC
Organism: Acidimicrobiia bacterium; assembly: GCA_036374115.1. Classification (GTDB taxonomy): domain Bacteria; phylum Actinomycetota; class Acidimicrobiia; order IMCC26256; family JACDBD01; genus JACDBD01. Next base: position 2,604 of record DASUUL010000306.1, read on the forward strand.
TCGCACCCGCGCAACCGCCGCCTGCGCGTGATCTGCGAGGTGCCCGCGGGCGACCCCACGGTCGCGAGCCTGAGCGACGTGTACCCGGGGGTGAACTTCGGTGAGCGCGAGGTCTACGACCTGTTCGGCGTCGCCTTCGACGGCCATCCCGACCTCACCCGCATCCTCATGCCCGACGACTGGGAGGGCTTCCCCCTGCGCAAGGACGACGCCCCGGCGCGTGTCCCGGTCACGTTCAAGGAAGATCCGTCGCCATGACCGGGCCGTTCAACCTCTCCGAGGGCGACACCCGCACGATGGAAGAAGCCGACCGGCTCGAGCGCCAGACCGACGAGGGTGCCCAGGAGCTGCGCCCGACCGAGCGCGACCTGGTCGTGACCGGCATGCCGTGGCCCGAACGCGAGTCCGACGGCGACACGATGGTCATCAACATGGGCCCGCAGCACCCGTCGACCCACGGCGTGCTCCGGCTGATGATGGAGCTCGACGGCGAGACGGTGCTCCGCGTGAAGCCCGTCGTCGGGTACCTCCACACCGGGATGGAGAAGACCGCCGAGGAGCTCACCTACGTCCAAGGCTCCACGAACGTCACCCGGATGGACTACGCGTCGCCGCTCACCAACGAGCTCGTGTACTCGATGGCCGTCGAGCGCCTGCTCGACCTCGAGCTGCCGGCGCGTGCGACGTGGATCCGGATGTTGCTCGTCGAGCTCGGTCGCATGGCGTCGCACCTGCTGTTCCAGGCCACCAACGGCATGGACCTCGGTGCGATCTCGATGATGATCTACGGCTGGCGCGAGCGGGAGGAGACGCTGCGCCTGCTCGAGGAGTTCACCGGCTTGCGGATGAACCACAACTTCATCCGGCCCGGCGGTGTCGCCGCCGATCTCCCCGACGGTTGGCAGGAGTCCACGCTCTCTGTGTGCGACATCGTCGAGCGCGGGGTCCACGAGTACGACGAGCTGCTCACCCAGAACCCGATCTGGATGGAACGGGTCGTCGGCGTCGGCGTCCTGACCACCGAGCAGGCACTCGCCCTCGGCGCCACCGGCCCGATCCTGCGGTCCACCGGGTTCCCGTGGGACCTGCGCAAGGCCCAGCCCTACCTGCACTACGACGAGGTCGACTTCGACGTCATCTACACGGAGAACGGCGACTGCTTCGACCGCTATCGCATCCGTCTCTACGAGATCCTCGAGTCGATCAAGATCGTGCGCCAGTGCGTGGAGAAGATGCCCCGCGGCGACTTCCGCGTGCAGGACCGCAAGGTCACGCCGCCGCCACGCGCTCGCATCGACGAGTCGATGGAGGCGCTGATCCACCACTTCAAGCTGTTCACCGAGGGCTTCAAGGTGCCGGCGGGTGAGACCTACGTGGCCGCGGAGTCGCCCCGTGGGGAGATCGGCTGCTATCTCGTCGCCGACGGGAGTGGGAAGCCGGTGCGGCTCCACATCCGCGGGCCGTCCTTCTACAACCTGCAGTCGGCGGGCCCGATGGCGGAAGGGAGCTTGGTGGCCGACGCGGTCGCGATCGTGTCGAGCGTCGACCCCATCATGGGCGAGGTCGACCGCTGATGACCTTCACGCCGAGCAACCTCGCCAAGGCGAAGGAGATCATCGGCCGATACCCGGCGGCGAAATCGGCGGTGCTGCCGCTGCTGCACCTCGCCCAGGACCAGGACGGGTGGGTGAGCCCGGAGGCGATGGAGGAGATCGCGGAGCTGGTCGACCTCGCGCCTGCGCAGGTGCTGGGGACGTGCTCCTTCTACACGATGTTCAAGCGCGAGCCGGTCGGTCGCATGGTGGTGTCGGTCTGCACCAACGTGAGCTGCCTCGTGAACGGCGGACCCGAGCTGCTGGCGGCGCTCGAGGAGCGTCGCCTCGGTGACGACGACGTGTTCGTCGAGGAGGTCGAATGCCTCGCGGCCTGTGATCTCGCGCCCGTGATGCAGGTGAACTACGACTTCCATGGCCCGGTCGACGCCGAGGCCGCCGACGCCATCATCACCGAGTACGCGAACGGCACGCGCGCCCTGCGCACCGTGTCGGGCAGTCGACTCGACGCCGAGCCGGCGGAAGGGCGATAGTCGGTCGTGCCCGAGACCCGCGTGGTGACCGCCCGCCTCCACGATCGCCCGGACGACTCGTGGACGCTCGACGCCGCTCTCGCCACCGGCGCGTACGAGGCGCTGCGCAAGGCGCTCACAATGGCGCCCGAGCGCATCACCGAGGAACAGGTCAAAGCGTCGGGCCTGCGCGGTCGCGGCGGGGCGGGCTTCGGCACGGGGATGAAGTGGTCGTTCCTCCCCGAGGGCGTCTACCCGCGCTATCTCGCGGTGAACGCCGACGAGGGCGAGCCGTCGACGTTCAAGGACCACATGCTCATCGAGCGCGACCCGCACCAGCTGGTGGAGGGCGTGGTCATCGCCGCGTACGCGATCGAGTGCCACGTCGCGTTCATCTACATCCGCGGTGAGTTCGCGCTCGGCTACGAACGCCTCCTGCAGGCGGTCGCGGACGCGTATGACCGCGGGTTTCTCGGCAAGAACATCCTCGGCTCCGGCTTCGACCTCGACGTCGTGGTGCACCGCGGCGCCGGCGCATACATCGCCGGCGACGAGACCGGCTTGCTGTCCAGCCTCGAGGGTGAGCGGGCGATGCCCCGCATCAAGCCGCCGTTCCCCGCCGTCGAAGGCCTCTACGCCAAGCCCACGGTCGTGAACAACGTCGAGACGCTCTCCGCCCTGCCGCACATCATCAACCGGGGCGGCGACTGGTATGCCGGGCTCGGCGTCGGCAAGTCGACGGGCACGCGCATCTTCTCGGTGTCCGGGCACGTCGAACGGCCGGGCAACTACGAGGTCGAGCTCGGCACCACATTCCGCGAGCTCATCGAGGGGTTGGCGGGCGGCGTCAAGGGCGGGCGCAAGCTCAAGTTCTTCATCCCGGGCGGCGCGTCGGCGCCGTGGCTCGTGCCCCAGCATCTCGATGCCCCCCTCGACATGGACTACGTCCAGAACGAGCTCAAGTCGATGTTGGGGTCGGGTGCGGTGATGGTCTTCGACGAGACCACCGATCCGATCCTCGTCGCCTGGCGACTCCTCAAGTTCTTCGCGCACGAGTCGTGCGGCAAGTGCACGCCCTGCCGCGAGGGATCGACCTGGCTCGAGCAGATCCTGTACCGGATGTCGCACGGTGCGGGGCGCCCGGACGACCTCGACCTCATGCTCGACTTCGGCGACAACATCGTTCCCGGCCTCAACGCGCCCTTCGCGCAGACCACCATCTGCGCGCTCGGCCCGAGCACGATGTCGGCCGTCGTCAGCCTCGATCGGTGGTTCCGCGACGAGATCATCGAGCGCATGAAGACGACGACCGTGAAGGCGGAAGGCGGCTGATGGCGGGCCAGCCGATGAGCCAGTGGCCCTCCACGTGGGAGTACAGCATCCCCGTGCGCGAGGGTCCCGAGACGGTGACGATCACCGTCGACGGCCGCGAGCTGGAGGTCCCCAACGGCGAGTTCCTGATCAAGGCGGTGCAGGACCACGGGGTGTTCATCCCGCGGTTCTGCTGGCACGAGCGCATGAAGCCCGTCGGCATGTGCCGCATGTGCCTCGTCGAGATCGAGGGGATGCGTGGCCTCCAGATCTCGTGCGCGACGACCGTCGGCGACGGGATGGTCGTGCACACCCAGAACGACGCGGTGAAGAAGGCCCAGGACGGCGTCCTCGAGTTCCTCCTGATCAACCACCCGCTCGACTGCCCGGTGTGCGACCGGGGTGGTGAATGCCCGCTCCAGGACCAGACGCTCGCGTTCGGCCCGGGCGAGTCGCGCTTCATCGAAGAGAAGCGACATTTCGAGAAGCCGGTGTCGATCAGCGACCTCGTGCTCCTCGACCGTGAGCGCTGCATCCAGTGCGGACGCTGCACCCGCTTCGCCGCCGAGATCGCCGGAGACCCCCTGATCGACTTCGGTGGCCGCGGCAACCACACCGAGGTCATCACGTATCCCGACGACCCGTTCACCTCCTACTTCTCCGGCAACACCGTCCAGATCTGCCCGGTGGGAGCGCTCACGGCGACGCCCTACCGCTTCAAGGCCCGACCGTGGGACCTGGCCACCAGCGAGACGTCGTGCACGATGTGCTCGGTCGGGTGCCGGGGCGCGCTGCAGTCGACCTCGAACCAGCTCGTCCGCATGCTCGGCGTCGACTCGGAGCCCGTGAACCAGGGCTGGCTCTGCGACAAGGGCCGCTTCTCCTACGAATGGCAACAGTCGCCGCGGCGGTTCCGCGAGCCGCTCGTGCGCCGCGGCGGTCACCTCCTCGAGGCGTCCTGGCCGGAGGCGCTCGACGCCGCCGCCGAGGGGTTGCGCCGGGCCCGCGACGAGCACGGCCCGGCATCGATCGCGGTGCTGGGCGGCGCCCGCGGCACCAACGAGGACGCCTACGCCTGGGCTCGCCTCGCCAAGGGGGTGCTCCGCACCGACAACGTCGACGCCCAGCTCGGCGACGGGCTCCCGCCCGCGGTCGTGCTCGGGCTTCCCCGCGCCACCATCGGCGACTGCGACGCGGCGTCGGCGATCGTGCTGCTGGCTCCGGACCTGAAGGAAGAGCTGCCTGTCCTCTACCTCCGGCTCCGGCGCGCCACCGAGGAGCTGGGCGTGCCGCTCCTCGACGTCGCCGCCCGCGACCACGGTCTGACCTCGTACGCCGAGGCGACGGTTCGGCACCGGCCCGGCGAAGTCGCCGGCGCCGCCCGCGACATCGTCGACCACGCCCGCGATCTCGCCGCCGGGCGCAGCGGTGACGTGGTCGTGGTGCTCGGCCGGCCCTCGCTGGCCGAGCCCCCCGGCGGCATCGTGCAGGTCGCGGCCGCGCTGGCGGAGCAGCCGAACGTGCGCTTCCTGTCGGCGCTCCGGCGCGGCAACGTCCACGGTGCGCTCGACCTCGGGCTCGCACCCGGCTTCCTCCCCGGCCGGGTGACCCTCGGCGCCGGTCGCGAGCACTTCACCGGGGCATGGGGCGGCGCCCCCGAGGCGCCCGGGCTCGACGCCACCGGAATCCTGCAGGCGGCCGCCCAGGGACGGCTCCAGGCGCTGGTCATTCTCGGGTCGAACGCACTGGCCGACTTCCCCGACCGCACGCTCGCCCGCAACGCCCTCGCCAACATTCCGTTCGTCGTGGCCGTGGGCGGGTTCGTCACCGCCGCATCCGAGCACGCGCACGTTGCGCTGCCCGTTGCGCTGTGGGGGGAGAAGGAAGGCTCCACCACCAACCTCGAGGGCCGGGTCATGCGGGTCTCGCAGCAGGTCACGCCGTCGGGCACGCCGATGGCCGACTGGCGGGTGGCGACCGAGCTCGCGCTGCGCCTCGGCGCCGACTTCGACCTCGTCACCGTCGAGGAGGTGCAGGACGAGATCGCGCGCTTCGCTCCCGCGCACGCCGGTGTCGACGCCAACTTGCTGCGCCGGGCGCGTGACGGCGTGGTGCTGCCGCTGCACGAGCACAGCGACGAGCTCGTGCTCGACGCCGGCTCGCTCGCGATCACCGACCTGTCGTGGGAGCCCATCCGCCCGGGGACCATCGCCTCCGAGGAGGGCCACGGGTCGAACGTCGGCACGGGCGTGGTGGAGGCCACCGGCACCGGTTCCACCACCACGGTCAAGCCCGGTCTCACGGAGACCGACGCACCCACGGCCGACGGTGTGGAGGTCGCCGAGGTCACGGCGGCGGCCGCGGCCACCCTCGAGCAGGAGCCCGATCTCTACCGGTGGGACCGGCGCGCCGAGCCCACCCCGCCCGTGGCCCACGACGCCTACTCGTTGCGACTGATCGCCGACCGGAGGCTCTACGACGGGGGGCTGGTCGTGACCGAGTCGCCGTCGCTCGCGCCGTTGGCCCCGGGCGGGAAGCTGCTCGTGCACCGCAAGGACTTCGAGCGCATCGGTGTGAGCCCCGGCGACCCCGTGGAGATCACCACCAACCGGGGCACCGTCACGCTGCCGGTGCTGCCCGAGGACGGCATCCCCGAGGGCGTCGCGGTGATTCCGTTCGCCCAGCCCGGCGACGGCGCCGCCGACGTCATCGACGTCGCCGCCCCCGTCACCGACATCCGC
>DASUUL010000307.1:0-12226 GCA_036374115.1 Acidimicrobiia bacterium
TCTGGCCGGGCGGCTGCGCCAAGGGCGCCTGGGCGAACGAAACGACGGCGACGTCACGCATCAACGGCTCCCTCGGCTCACAGGATGTGGTGTTCGTACTGGTCGAGGGGGGTGTCGGGCTCGCCCGTCGGCCGCCAGCCCTGGATCGCCCCGCCGAGGCCGCCGGCCGGCCCGGGGCCGCCGGCGGCCTTGCGCTCGGATTCGGGCGCCCACGCGGCCTCGACCCGCATCCCGCTGTGGACGTCGTCGATCGGGATGCCGTCGAGCCGCTGCTGGCCGACGGTCATGTCGGCACCGTCGAGCAGGATGGTCGCGAGCACGTAGTCGTCCTGCTCCTCCTGGCCCGGGTACTGGATCGGCGTGATCACCGAGAACGTCGTGACCGTGCCCCGGTCCGCCACCTCCACCTCGTGGTCATCGGTCGTGGAGACGACGCACACGGGGCACATCCCGCGTGGGGGCACGTACACCAGTCCACACTGCGGGCACTTGTGCCCGATGATGCGCCCGGCCTCCAACTGCTCGGCGAAACGACGGTTGACGAGGGTGGGCTGTGGTGACGGGTACTCGACCGACACCATCTGCGACATGAACTGCACGGCTTCGCTCACGCGCTGACCCTTCTCGTCGGCCTGTCCGCCATCATGCGTTCTCCGGCTCGAAGCACTCGATGTCGGTGATGTGTCCGGTTGTCTCGGCGCGCCAGCGGATCCGCACGCGCACGCCCGGCCGCACCGCGTCGGGTGAGCCGGCGTCGAGGGCGTGGAGCATCGCGGTGTCGGCGCCGTCGAGGCGAACGAGCGCGTAGGCGAACGGGCGGTCGAGCGGGGCGTTCGAGTGTGGCTGCGGGATCCAGGTGAACCCCTCGACGACGCCCGCCTGCCCCACTTCCCGGAGATCGCCGACGGCGTCGCCCGTGTCGGGGTCGTACTCGAGGGGCGGCACGAGGACGCGTCCCGACTCGGTCGGAGCGCCCAGCACCGTGCGGTCGCGGAGGCCGGCGAGGAACGCGCCGATCACCGGACCGACGCTGCGCCGGTACGGGAACTCGAGCTTCCAGGTCGCTGTCATCGTCGTGCTCCCTCGTCCAAGACTCGAGGCCTCAGCGTCCGGAATCCGGACTCGTGGGCCTCGAGTCTGGGGCGGCGAGCCGGGTCCCGGCCGCGCCCGTGCGAATCGTCAAGAACGTCATGCCGTCGTCGCCGGCGGCGAAGCCGTACTCGTGCCCGGCCCGCAGCACCATCGAGTCGTGGCGCCCGAGCGTCGGCCCGCCGCCGAGCATCGTGCACCCGCCCTCCAGGATCACGATCATCTCGTCGTGGTCGTGGCTGTGGGACGGCACCGTGTAGCCGGGCGGGAACACGGAGTACTGCGAGTGGAAGCCGCCGTCGCCCCGGGCGAGGAACTTCCGCTTGGCGCCCTTGCGCTGCGCCTCCTCGACGAGCTCGCGCGGCGCACCCGTCGTCGTCTCGTCGGGCCACGGCAGCTGGTCGACCTGGAAGAAGGTCGCGCCGGCCTCGGTCGTGCTCACCGCGCGGGCCCTCCCCCCGTCTCGCTCCGGCCGCTTCGCTCCGGCCTCGTTGTCCCGGCCTACCAAGCGCGTGCTTGGGACGCTACCCGGGCGCCGACTCGGCCCGCCAGCCGGCGAGCGTCGCGGCGCACGCCGCCGGCTCAGGCCGCGATGCCGTCGAGGAGGACGTCGAGATAGAGGTCGGCGATCTCCTCGGGCGAGTAGCGGCCGTCGGGCTGGTACCAGCGGACGCTCACCCAGATGGCGTCGCGCATGAACCGGTAGATCATGTGCGGGTCGATATCGGAGCGGAAGGTGCCGTCGGCGATGCCGTCCTCCACCACGCCCGCCCAGAGTTGCTCGGTCTCGTCGGCGCCGGCGCGCAGGTACTCGAAGCGGGGGTACTGCACCAGCAGGTTGTACTCGTTGATCATCACGGCCACTGCCGCCCGGTGGCTGCCCAGGGCGCTGAACGCGGCCCGGACCAGCTCCCGGAGGGTCTTGGCGGGATCGCGTCCGGCGGCGACGGCGGCCCGGTAGCGGCCGAGGACGTCGTCGAGCAGGGTGCGCAGGATCTCGTCGACCATCGACTCCTTGGAGTCGAAGTGGTGGTAGAGGCTCCCGGAGAGAATGCCGGCGGTGTCGGCGATCTCGCGCACGGTGGCGGTCGCGAAGCCCTTCTCGGCGAAGAGCTCCGCCGCGATCGCCAGGATCTCGTCGCGCCGGGCCGAGACCGCGGGCCCGTCCGCCCCGACCTGCATGCGGGGAGGCTAGCGCGGGCAACCTAGCGCGCGCTTGGTCGCGTCTGCTGTACTGGATCGGGCCGAGGGCCGGCTGCGGACCGCACCATCGCAGGGGGGAGAGCGCCGATGAGGGACGGCTACCGGGTCTTCGACGCCGACGCCCACGTGATCTACCCCGCCGACCTCTGGCCCCGATTCCTCGACGAGCGCCACCGGGACCGGATCGGGCGCCGCAGCCCCGCCGGGCTCGACCACTACAACCCCGTCACCGTCGACGGCCGCTGGAGCCAGCACCCGACCTCGATCCACGGCCAGTTCCAGAAGGCGATCAACTGGACCGCCGACGACATGGTCGCCAAGTACGGCGAGGAGATCGTCACCAAGGGCTTCACCGGCGACCGGGTCGCGGCGGCGCTCGAGGTCGAGGGTGTCGACGTGATGGTGATCTACGGGCCGGAGTACGACATGTGGCTCGAAGGGATCGACCCCGAGCTCCAGGCGGCGATGGCCCGGGCCTACAACCGCTGGGGCGCCGAGATGCGGGAAGCGTCGAACGGCATGGTCCTGACGTCGGGGCCGGTGCCGCTCAACGACGTGAGCCGCGCCGTCGAGGAGATCCAGTACGCCTACCACGAGCTGGGGGTTCGGTGCTTCTGGGCGCGTCCCGACCAGTTCAACCACCGCAACCTGGGCGACCGTTACTACGACCCGATCTACGAGCTGCTCCAGGACCTCGACTGCGCGTTCGCCACCCACGAGTACATGGGTCTCAACGCCCCCACCGCCGGCTCCGACCGGTTCGACACCTTCACGGAGTGGCACACCGTCGTGCACCCGCACGAAGCCCAGTGCGCACTGCTCTCGATGATCGTGCGGGGCGTGTTCGAGCGCTTCCCCCGGCTCCGCGTCGCCTATATGGAGGCCGGGTGCGGTTGGCTGCCGTCCTGGTTGCACCGCATCGACGAGCATCTCGAGCTCGCCGGCGCGAACGAGGCACCCGAGCTCACGATGTCGGCGACCGACTACTTCGCGCGCAACTGCTGGATCTCCACCGAGTGCGAGGACCCGTTCGTGACCGATGTCATCAGATGGATGGGCGACGATCACATCGTGTTCGAGACCGACTTCCCCCATCCCGACTCGAAGTACCCCGAGGCGACGTCGCACTTCCTCGCCCTGGAGCCCGACTCGCTGTCGAGCGAGAGCAAGCGCAAGATCCTGTGGGACAACGCCGTCGACCTGTACCGGTTCCCCGACGGCTATCTCCCCGCGGCCTAGGCGGCTCGGCCGAGCCATGAGCGCCGGGATCCGTCGGCCGTGGGACGCGGTCGACTACACCGAGCTCACTCGCAGCTTCCCGCCGCCGCCCGAGTACTTCGAGACGGCCTGGTTCGCGCCCCCCGACGAGATCGAGCGGGTGCAGCTGACGCGCCTGCAGCGGCGGGCGCTGGCCGCGGCCCGGGTGCCGTTCTTCGAAGGCCGCTGGGCGGCCGCCGGCTTCGACCCGCGCTCCATCGCGAGCCTCGACGACCTCGCCCGCGTCCCCGCCTACACCGTCGAAGACCTCCGCAAGAGCATCGAGGCCCACCCGCCCTGGGGGGACTACCAGGGCGTCGTCCCTGCCGATGCCTTGCACGAGCCGATGCGCGTCTACATGTCGGGCGGCACCACCGGGAGGTCGCGCCCGACCTTCTACACGCAGTGGGACCGCGACGTCGGGGCGGTGCTGACCGCCCGGGCCCTGTACATGCAGGGCATCCGCCCCGGCGACGTCGTGATCAACTCGTGGCTCTACGGTACGCACAACGGGGCCTGGATCTTCGACGAAGCGCTGCACCGCTGGTTGAACTGCGTCGTCATCACGGCCAGCGCCGGCACCGTCACCAGCAGCGAGCGCCAAGTGGAGCTTGCGATCGAGTACGGCGCGACCGCGGTCCTGACCACCGGCGACTACCTGCTGCGCCTCGCGGACGTCGCCCGCGAGCTCGGATACGACCCCGCGAACGACTTCAACATCCGGGCGCTGCCCAACATCGGCGACCGGCGCCGGTTGGAGTCGACGTTCGGAGTGGAGTACTTCGACTCGTACGGTTTCCACGAGGTGCAGTGGGTCTCGGTGGAGTGCCCGGCACACGACGGGCTGCACATCTTCGAGGACACGTTCGTCGTCGAGATCGTCGATCCCGAGACGGGCGAGCTGCTCCCCGACGGTGAGCAGGGATCGATCTGCATCACCGAGCTGTACAAGACCGGCAGCCCGCAGTTCCGCTACAACATCATGGACCTTTCCACGCTCTATCCGCGCGAGCGATGTGAGTGCGGGAGCTGGCTGCGCAGGATGGCCCCGTTCGCCGGGCGCGGCGACAACATGGTGAAGCTGCGAGGCGTGAACCTGTGGCCCGAGGCGGTGGGTGAGATCGCGACGTCGGTACCGGGCGTGGCGCCCGACTGGTTCGTGCGAGCCGTCCGTGAGCACGACCGCGACGAGCTCGTCGTATCGGTGGTGAGTGAACGCGAGCCGAGCGCGTTCGCCACCGTCGCCGCCGCGGTCGAGGAGAGGTTGAAGGAGCGCCTCGGGGTGCGGATCACGGCCGAGGTGGTGCGGCCGGGTGAGCTCGACGGGTGGACGGAGGTAGGGGTGTCGCCCAAGTTGAAGCGGTTCCGCGATGAGCGCTGAGATCTCCGGCGGCATCGTCGACTACCTGTGCAACGCCTTCACCCCGGACCGGCGCGCGCTCTGGGAAGGAGCGATCGCGTCGACCGGCGTGGCCGTGAAGGTTCGCCAGGACGGCGACGACAGCTTCGCCGAGCCCGAGGAGCTCGTCGCCCGCATGGACGACCTCGGCATCGCCACCGTGTTGCTCCCGACCGGCGACGTCGGTCATCACGGCCGGGTCGACCCGTTCGACTTCGAGCACTTCGCCAGCCGGTGGGAGGAGACCGAGAAGCTGGCCGGCCGGTGGCCGGGCCGGTTCGCCGCGCTGGCACTGGTCGATCCCGAGCGGGCGATGCGGGGCGTGCGCGAGATGCGCGCGCGCCTCGCGGACCCTTGGGTGGCGGGCCTGTACCTCCACACCCACAGCTTCGACCGTCGCCTCGACCACGCCGACTACTACCCCTTCTACGCGCTCGCGGCCGAGCTCGACGTGCCGGTGGCGATGCAGGCGGGAACCTCGGGCGGCCTGCTCGCGAGCGAGTGCGCCCGTCCGATCACCGTCGACCGGGCCGCGCTCTACTTCCGGGAGGCCCGGTTCGTGCTCTCCCACCTCGGGCGCCCGTGGGTCGACGAGGCCGTCGCGATGGCGCTCAAGTTCCCCAACGTGTACCTCGGGACGGCCGCGTACCCGCCCCGCCACTGGCCCGCGGCGGTGCTCGAGTTCATCGCCGGGCCCGGGAGGAGCAAGACGCTCTTCGGCACGAACTTCCCCACCGTCGGCCACCGCCACGCCATCGCCCAGCTCGTCGAGCTCGGGCTCGAGGGGTCCGTGGCGCAGGCGCTGCTCGCCGACAACGCCCGCGCCGTCTTCACGCGGCTGGAGCGTGCCGAGCCGCCGACCAAGGAGTGTCGACGATGATCGGCAAGGTGTACAACATCCCGCCGCAGCCACCGGTGGCGGAGCACACCCAGGAGATCCCCGCAGGCGCGATCACGTTCGGCGTCGAGTACCGCGACGTCGACCCCGAGTCCCTCGCCGCCACCTACGCCGACAACGACGCGCACCTGGCCGAGCTCGAGGAGCGATCGCCCGAAGGCGGCTTCGCCGACGAAGGAGTGTCGATCCACGTGTGCGGTGCGGACGACGGCCACGAATACGTGCGTTTCGACGTGTTCGACGACGAGCCGCATTACCACTACATCCACCGGCCCGATCCCGACGGTGCCATCGTCAACAACGTGATCGACTTCGATCGCACCGCCCACGGCGACATGCTGCCGTGGACGATCGAGCGTCTCCGAACCCGCCTGCCCGAGATGCTGACGGAAGCCGGAGGTGCGCATCTCGTGTCGCGACTGGACCCGCAACCGCTCGAACGCGCCATCGGCGACGTCGAAGCGCTGGCGGCTCGCGCGCAACGCGAGCACCGATCGGCACGAGGTCGTCACTGAGGCTGACCATCGCCGGCGTACGTGCCGCACACGTGGATGAGGCGGCCGGCGCACCCAGATCGCGGGTGAGCAGACGGCGCGATGCGTCGCGTGTTTCGTCCCATTGATGTCTCCGCCTCACCCGGGAGCTCCGGCTGCTTGACAGGGCCCGGCCCCCGCGCGTTGCTACAGGGGGGCAGGAAGGCCGTCGTGAGCGAGAGCACCAGGGCATCCGAGCGACCACCGAGGTCCGCGCGCCGGCGCTGGTGGCGGCTTCCCGAGCAGGAGTGGTACAAGCTCGTGATGGCCGCGCTCACCCTCGTGGCGACGGCCATCGGCGCGTTCCTCGCGGTGCGGCAGGTCTGGCCGGATCCGAAGCCGTCGACACCGGTGAAGAACAACTACGCGATCCTCCTCGACCGGTCCGAGACGATGAGCGGTACCCTCGGCGAGACGAGCAAGCTCGGGAACGCCGCCGGCAAGATCCTCGATGCAGTCGAACGCGAGGACGACGAGACGACGGCGCGGGGACTCTGGTACTTCGGTGGCGGATGTGGTCAGGTCGACGAGAGCGTGGACCTTCGCGCCGACAACGCCTCGAGCGTCCGGTCCGCCCTCGAGACGCCGCCGCCCGCGCACGGCCCGCGCCCGCTGATCGCGGCACTCGACGCCGCCGTGAACGGTCTCGCGAACGTGCCGGTGACGCACGGTCAGGGCGACATCCAGACGGTTCGGCGGATCGTGGTCTTCACCGACGGTCCGGATCAGTGCAACGACGACCCGTCACGGGTCACGACGTCGCTCGGGCAATCCGCCATCCAGGTCGAGTTCCACATCGTCGGGATCGACCTCGCCGCCGACGAGCGCCAGGTCCTGAGCGCGCTCGCACAGTCGCTGCCCGGAGTGGGCGACGAGCCCGCCGAGCTGATCGAGGCGGGCGACGACGGGGAGCTGGAGGAGGCCGTGGCCGAGACCGTCACGAACACCGATGCCACGACCATGACGACGACGACCACGTCCGAGCCCACGAGCACCACGGACACGAACGGCACCACGAGCACGACCGACACCACCGCCGCGACGACCACCACCGCCCCGACGACGACCCGACCGCGGCGATACCCCGGACGGGCCCGAGGCGCGCGCGTGTGATGCGCGATCCCGAAGAGGAGGTATGGCATGGCCAAGGCCTTTTCCCTCGTCTCGTGGAACGTCGAGCATTTCAAGAAGGACCCGGAACGCATCGAGCGGGTTGTCGGTCAGCTCGACGGTCTCGCCCCTGACGTCTTCGCCTTGTACGAAGTCGAGGGCGCGGAGGTGTTCGGGGAGCTCACCCGCTCCATGCCCGGCTACACCTTCCACATCACCGAAGGTCCCCAGGTGCAGGAGATCCTCGTCGGCGTCCGCAGCAACCTCACGGCGTTCGTCACCCAGAAGGTCGAGTACCGATCGGGTGTGTCGCTCCTTCGCCCCGGCCTCCTCGCCACCGTGACCGTCGCCGGAGCCGACTATCCCATCTTGTTCCTGCACACGAAGAGCGGCGTCGATCCTCGCGGCCTCGGCCTCCGTGACGACATGCTGTCCCGCGCGGTGAAGTTTCGTCGCACACTCGACCGAACGTCGGCGACCGGTGTCGCCAACTACATGTTCATCGGTGACTTCAACGTGATGGGCATGCGCTACGTGTACGTGTCCGAGCGGAGCATCCCGGCGCCGGACGAGATCAGACGCCTCGATGCGCACGCCCGCCGGTACAAGATGCGCCGCCTCCAGAAGACGGCGCCGGCGACGTGGTGGAACGGTGGCAGCACGCCGCCTTCCGACCTCGATCACGTCGTTGCGGCCGATCACCTCGAGTTCGAGACGTTCGACGGGGCCGAAGTGGAGGTCGAGGGCTGGCCCACGCTGACCGGGGCCGCCCGGACGCGCTGGATCCACGACAACTCCGACCACGGAATCCTGCACCTGATCGTCAACCACTCGTAGCGGGGCGGAGGGTGTTGTCGTCCTCCCGCGCCCGGGCGACGCCCCGCCGGAGGTCGGAGGCGCGCCGCCGCTTCACGCGAGGGACGGGAGGCCCGCCACCATCTCGTCCACCCGGGCGAGAAGGTCGGCTGCGTGGGGCAGGCCCGAGCGCTCGTCGGCGAGGATCGACTCGAAGACCGGCTTGCACTGCGCCGCGAGCCCGGCGGCCGGCATCTCCGGCGGCTCCGCAGCCCCCGGTGCGGTGATCGGCGGGGGCTCCCTGCGCACGTCGAGCAGCAGCTTCACCAGCCGCTCGGCGGCGTCGAGGCGTCCCCACAGATAGTCGCGCTCGCGACCGGGGCGGTCGAAGAAGGCGCCGAAGTGGAAGAGCGCCATCCCGGCGAGCTTCTCCCGTCGCCACTCGGCGCGCGCCCCGGCGCTCGACGAGCCGAGCACGGCCACGTCCTGGGGGCTCATCCGGTAGACCTCCACGTGGTCGCGCTCGCCGACGCCGCTGAGGTCCTGGAGGGGGTAGACGAGCTGGTCCCAGAAGGGGAAGCCGAGGTAGCGCGTGATGAGCGCGCCGCGCACCTCCGGCTGCCATCCGCGCGCGCGGTCGACGAGCACCGCGTGCAGCCGGGCCTCGAGGTCCGACAGGGCCGTGGTGACGATCGGCGTCGCCCGTTCCCGCACCGTGTCGAGCCGCTCCTGGTGCCGGGCGAGGAATTCGTCGAGCGCGAGGTCGTCGTCACCGCGCACGCCGGCGATCTCGTCGGCGGAGAACACGTCTCGTATGGCACCGGCGAGCGGGATCTCGGCGGCGAGATCGGGAACGACCGCGCGGAGCGTGAAGACGAGCTCGTACAGGTGCCGCTTCGCGGCGTCGAGCTCGTCGCGGCCGGGGAACCGGGGGTTCCCGGCGTCGCGGTACCACCAGCTCATCGCGGCGATCAGGAAGCGGATCCGCCGCTCGTGGAACGCCGTGTCGAGCGCGTCGAGAAAGCCGCGTTGCGCCTGTCGCCGGCGCGGGTCGGGGTTCTGATCGAGGAGCCCGGCGCCGACCGCCCAACGGCGCAACACCGCCATGACCAGCGCGCGCTGGTGCGACCGCGGAGGGAACCAGAGGACGTCGGCGATGGCGGATGCGAACCCCTCGATTGCCGACCGCACGCGGAGCCGCAGGTAGGCGCCGGCCCCGAAGCCGGCGTCGACGAAGGCACGGTCTTCGACGCGTCGTCGCAGGGCCACGAGCTCGTCCGCCGTCGGATCGTCGGGGATGGCGGCGAGCTCGTCGGTGAGGATGGCGGTGACCTTGTCGCTGATGCTGGCGAAGTTCGCCTCGATGACGTCGCGTATGCGCAGGACGACGTCGTTGCGTGCGTGGAGACGGAGGAGGTCGTCGAGGATCGGCTCCCGCCTCGGGATCGAGGCGTACCCGGCGAACACCGTTCGCCACAGGCCGGGCGGGTCGCCCCCGGAGGGCCCGAGACTCCCCTCGCCGGGATCGGGCTCGACGAAGATCAGCCGGCGGTCGACCTCCGTCGCGGCCGGCTTCGCTGCGATTGCGGCAATCGCCGGCTGGAACGGGAAGTTGTCGAGCACGCCCCCGTCGATGAACTGGGTCCGCTCGGGCGGGGCCTCCGACAGCGCATGGTCCGGGAAGAACGTCGACCCGAGATCGGAGAGGTCGACCTCGCCGCCCAGCGCCCTCGCGTAGTCGCCGAAACCGATCGGCGCGAAGGCGCCCGGGAACGACGACGTGGCGCGAGCCGCGAAGGCGAGCGAATGATGGAACTCGGGGCCGAGGGTGCCGCCACCGGGTTCCCGATGACGGAACTCCATGACGTGACGGTGCGTCCGGTCACGGACGAAGCGCGGGTCGTACAAGGGGATGTCGCGCTCGTAGCCGTGGTAGTCGGTGATCGGGACGAACAGCTGGATCTCGTGGTCGGGTGGCACGAGCGACCGGACTCCGGGCAATCCCACCGTGCCCCCCATGCTCTCGAACGCGTCGAAGAGCCAGCGGCACATCTGGTCGCCACGGAGCGGCGCCTTCATCTTCAGTGGGTTCGGGAGCGCGAGACCGGCCACCCGAATCGGGACCGGAAGCCAGCGCCAACCGCGGACCAGCTGCTTGATGTCGCCGCGCTCGAACCAGAGGTCGCGCAGAGCGTCCTGCGAGTGGTTCCCGGCGAGCGCTTTGGCGAGGCACACCCCGTTGATCCCGCCGGCCGACGTCCCCGAGATGACGTCGACGACGACCCGCAACGTCAGACCTCGCTGCCGAATCGCCTCACGCACGCCGCCACTGGTGAGGCGCGCCAGGAGATCCCAGTAGGCGTGGGCGCTGTCATCCTCGTCGAAGGGATTGGAGGAGACGTCGCGCTCGAATGCGGTGGAGGCGACGACGAGCTTCTGAAGCTCCTTCGTCACACCGTGCATGTACACGGCGAGCGACACGCCGCCGTAGCACACCAGGGCGAGACGCAGCTCGCAGACGTCGAGCGGTGGCTCGGCACGCGTCGCGTCGGCGTCGGCCATCAGCGAACTCCTGTCACCGATCTACCGCCCGCCCCACGGTCGCCGATACCATCCAAGCGCTCGCGTCTCGCCGTGTCCAGGCCCGGCCACCGCCGCGCTGGTCGGGTGACGAGAGGAGGAGGGACGATGTCGTCCACCGAAAGCGCGTCCGACGAAGTGTTGCTCCTGTCCAGCGGCAGCCGGCTGCGCTACACGACCCGTGGCCCCCGCTCACGTGCCGCGGTGGTGCCGATCCACGGGTGGCCGGACTCGTGGCGGTCCTTCGAGCCCGTCCTCGACGCCCTCTCCCCCGACATCGGGGTACTCGCCGTCTCGTTACGCGGCTTCGGCGGCTCGGATGCGCCCCCCTCCGGCTATGAACCGACCGATTTCGCTCACGACGTGGCCGAAGCGATCGAGCAGGTGGGTGTGACGTCGGCCGTCGTCGTCGGGCACTCGTTGGGTGCTCTCGTCGCGCAGCGCCTCGCAATCGACCGGCCCGATCTCGTCGCCGGCGTCGTGATGATCGGCGGATTCGCGCGGCTGCCGGATGCCGTGGCGGATGAGGTCTGGAGCGCCGTCGTCGAGCTGACCGACCCGATCGACGAAGAGTTCGTCCGAGAGTTCCAGTCCAGCACGCTCGCAGCTCCGGTCCCCGCCGCGTTCTTCGAGCAGCTCGTCGCCGAGAGCCGGCGGATCTCCGCTTCCGTGTGGCGGGCGGCGTGGGCCGGCGTGATGGGCGCCGATCACCGCGATCAGCTCGCCGGCATCGCGGCTCCGACGCTGCTCATCTGGGGCGATCGTGACGGCTTGGTTCCCCGATCCGAGCAGGACCTGCTCGCGAGCGCGATTCCCGATGCTCGCCTCGTCGTCTACGAAGGCAGCGGCCACAGTCCGAACTGGGAGCAGCCCGAACGTGTGGCCTCTGATATCGAGGCGTTCGCGCGAACCGTCCCAGGCGGCTTCCCCGCCGCCACCACACCACCTTCGTCGTCCTGACGCATCCTTCATCCCTTCAAGACCTCGGCGGATTCGATCTGGTGGCGGAGCTCGGCGCCGAACCGCGCGGCGGGTCCGCCGTCGACGACGTTGTGGTCGATGCTGACCGTGAGGTCGAGAATGTTGCGGATCTCGACCCGGCCCTCGATGACGCGGGGTCGCTCGGTGATCCCGCCGACGACGATCTGAAGCGACATCAGCGTCAATGGTGCGAGAGCGAAACCTCCACCCGCAGCGAACATGCCGATCGCGGTCACCGTGACCGTCCCGGACCGTTGCCGCACGCGGACCGAGCGACCGAGCAGCGCGTAGAGCGCTCGGACAGCGCCGGGAACTCGGGTGACGACGGGCACCAGGCGCTCAGACGCCCGGCGGTGTCGCGGGAACGGTGTCGACTTCACG
>DASUUL010000308.1:0-7835 GCA_036374115.1 Acidimicrobiia bacterium
CGCCGCCGGATCTCCCACCGCCGCCGGCCCCGCCCGAGGAGCCCGACGACCTGCCCGACCAGGACATTCCGGTCATCACGTCGCCGGCCATCAGTGAGCTGTAACGCGCCGACGCCCGCCGGCGATCTCTCGGATGCGCACGGCGAGGGGTGGGCGGCCTGGGCCTGGTCGCCCACCTACTCGCGTGGGGGCGAAGATGCCCGGATGCCTACCGAGGCCGAACCCGCCCGCGACGCGCCCGCCCACGACGACCCGGCGGCGGCCGACGGCCGCATCGAGCTCCCCCCGATCACGTTCCGGGCGATCGCGTTCGGCAGCGGACCTCGCTTCACTCGCGACGCGTTCGGGCCCGTCCTCGTCTTCTACGTCGTGTGGAAGCTCGTGGGCATCGTCCCGGGCATCCTCGCCGCCACCGCGGTCGCGCTTGCGGCCGTGTACTACGAACGCAAGCGCGACCGAGCCGGGTTGGTGGTACGCATCGCGCTCGCGCTCGTGCTCGTCCAGGCGGTCGTGGGCATCGTCACCCGCAGCGCCGAGATCTACCTGATCCAGCCGGTGATCGTGAGCGGCATCTACGGGCTCGCGTTCCTGGTGTCGCCGGCGCTCGGCAGGCCGCTCACCGCCGTCTTCGCCAGCGAGCTGTATCCCTTCCCGCTCGAGGTGCGGGAGTCGGAGTCGTTCCGGCGGATCTTCTCGCGCCTGTCGTACGCGTGGGGTGTGTACCAGCTCGTCCGGAGCACGTTGAAGGCAGCGGTGCTCATCGGCCTGGGTGTCGACCTCTACGTCGTCGTGAACTTCCTCACCGGCGCGCCCATGATCGCCGGGATGATGTCGTGGTCGATCTGGTACACGGTGCGCTCGTTCCGCCGCAGCGAGGAGTGGGGGTGGGCCATCGCCGCGCTCGACGCCGGCACCCTGCCCCCCAGTGCCGAGCCCAGCGAGGCGTGATCCCGGGAGCGCCGCTCACAGCTCGAGCTCGAGGTAGCGGTCGCCCGGCAGCGGGTTGTGCCGGTAGGCGGGGATGTCGTGAAAGCCGAGCGATTCGTAGAGCGCGTTCGCGGCGCGCATGTCGGCGATCGTGTCGAGGAGCATGCGGCGATAGCCGAGCTCGCGCCCGGCGGCGATGGCGGCGACAGCGAGCCTGCGACCGAGGCCGCTGCGGCGCTGCGCCGGCTGCACGTACATCCGCTTGAGCTCGCACGAGGTGGCGTCGAAGCGGCGCACTCCCACGACGCCCACGCACCGGCCGTCGACGAAGCCGAGCAGCGCTCGTCCGTCGGGCGGACCGTAGTAGGAGCTCGGTCGCTCGACGTCCGTGTCGACGTCTTGGAAGTCGATCTCGAAGGGCAGCGACCGCAGGTACTCGCGGAACAGCTCGCTGACCATCCGGTAGTCGTCATCGGTGACCGCCGCCCGGATCTCGACCGTTGGGGTCACCTCCCGGGAACGCGCGACTCGCCGTCGAGCCACAGGATCGCGCCCTCCCACGGGCCGAGATCGAGAACGCCGCCGACCCGTTCGCCGTCGCGCGCCCGGCGGGTGCCGATCCGCACGAGGCCGGAGACCTGCTCGACGCGCGCCGGGGTGTCGCCGAGGTTGAGCGCGACCACCACGCGTTCGCCCCGGCGCCACGCCCACAGCCCCCCGGGGGTCGACGCGATCGTGGTGTAGTCGCCCCGCCGCAGCTCCGGGATCGCATCACGCAGCCCGACGAGGTCACGGCACAGCGACAGCATCGACTCGGGATCGCGGCGCTGGTCCTCGACGTTGCACGAGGCGGCGTCGCCGACGGGCAGCCAGGGCTCGACGGCGGGCTCGGGGCCGAACCCGCCGCCGGGCGCGCCGGTCCACTGCATCGGCGTCCGCTCGGGATCGCGCCCGGCCACGGGATGGAAGCGGACGCCGACGGGATCGCGGAGCCGGTCGCGGGGCACGTCGGCGTCGGGCATACCGATCTCGTCGCCGTAGTACAGGAAGGCCGCGCCCCGCAGCGTGAGGATCATCATGAGGGCGCAGCGCGCCTTCGCCGGATCGCCGTCGGCCCATCGGGTCGGGAAGCGCGAGACGTCGTGGTTGCCGGCGGTCCACACGGGCCACGATCCCGAGGGGACCTCGGCCTCGGTCTCCTCCACCACCGCGCGCAGCGCCTTGGCGTCGAAGGGCGCGTGCAGCAGCGGGATGTTGAAGGCCAGGTGCAACTCGTCGCCGGCGCCGTAGAACGACGCCACCGTGGGCACGTCGAACACGTACGTCTCGCCCACGAGCAGGCGGGGTGGGTCGTAGGAGTCGGCGAGCCGCCGCCAGCGGCGGTGCACGTCGTGGACCTCGGGGAGGCACTGCGTGTAGACGGGGCGCTGGCCCAGCAACTGGTGCATCCAGTGGTCGGCCTCGGTGACGGGCGGGTTGTCGCGCAGCTCGCGGTCCTTGACGATCACGTGGGCGACGTCGATGCGGAACCCGGCCACGCCCCGGTCGAACCAGAAGCGCAGGATGCGGTCGAACTCGTCGCGCACCTCCTCGTTCCACCAGTTCAGGTCGGGCTGCCGGGCGGTGAAGTTGTGCAGGTAGTACTGCCCGGTGGGCTCGTCGAGCGTCCACGCCGGGCCGCCGAACGTGCTGAGCCAGTTGTTGGGCGGGGAGCCGTCGGGCTTGGGGTCGGCCCATACGTACCAGTCGCGCTTGGCGTTGTCGCGCGACGAACGCGACTCCCGGAACCACGCGTGCTCGTCGCTCGTGTGGTTCGGGACGAGGTCCATGATGATCCTGAGGCCGCGCCGGTCGGCCTCGCTGATCAGCTCGTCGACGTCGGCGAGGGTCCCGTACTCGGGTTGCACGTCGGTGTAGTCGGCGACGTCGTAGCCCCAGTCGGCGTTGGGCGACACCATGATCGGCGACAGCCAGACGCCGTCGACGCCGAGCCAGGCGAGGTGGTCGAGGTGATCGATGACGCCACGCAGGTCGCCGATGCCGTCGCTGTCACCGTCGGCGAAGCTGCGCGGGTAGACCTGGTAGTGGACGCCGTCCTTCCACCAGACGCGATCCTCGCTCACCGGCGGGAGCGTAGCCAGGACCGTCGAACCGCCGTGCGGTGCCGGAGCGGGCGCACGCGAGCGAGACCGATCTGCGGAACTTGTGGGGCGTCTTTCGACCCCGGCTCCGGCCTTCCGGGACCTTCTCTTCGCGATACGGGAGATCGGGAAGGGACGAGCGTGTCACGAACCGGCGTTGTGAGGAGATCTAAGGCGTGCCCGGACCTTGATGCGATCCTCTTCGCTGGATCCAAATGCTTCCACTGTTCTGTTGGCCGAGCCACGAGGCGAGCTCGGGTTCGCCCACGAGCCCGAGCCGCCGCAGCATGTCGGGCCACAGCAGGATCTCGAACTCTGGGTTGAACTGGAGGAACGCTCGGAGCAGGTACGCCTCGGACCATGAGCGCCCCTTCTGCAACCACTCCTTCGGATAGTCGAAGGGATACAGGATGTCGTGGAAATGCACCGCCACCCCGGGTGCGAGCGCGGGCAGGATCTCGAAGAAGATCCTCAGCACGTCGCTGCCGTACTTGGCAACGTGAGTCGTATCGACGAAGAGCAGATCTCCCCGGTCGAGTGTGGTGAACAGGTCGATGGGCACGTCCTGGAGCCGCTGCTCCCGAAGATCGCAGCGCTCGAGGTCGCCGGGCTGAAGCACACCGACGGCGCGCGTGAGATCGACGTCGATGAGAGTCACTACGTCGGCACCGCCCGCGTCGAACAGCGCCGCGGTCGACCAACCGGCGCCGACTTCCACCACGCGCCGAGGGCGACGAAAACGGACGAGCGCCTGGTACACGGCGGCATCACCTCGGTCGTAGAACCCGTTGGGCGAGAACCGTGGGCCATCGGGTGGACGTACGTCGAGCGTGGCGAGGAGGTGCTGCTGTGCGGCGGTACCGACGTCGAGCCCGGACGCGGCCGGATCCGCGAGCGGCGTCGGCGAACCGGCATCCACGTCCGCCCGCGACGGGATCGGCGAGTAGAAGGCACCCGGTTCACTCTCCATCGGGACGAGCTCTCCACCGGGCCAGAGCAGGCGCCAGGCCGGGCGTGCGAGCGACCGGCGGACACGGCGTCGAGCACGGCTCACGAGGTGTCCGAGCGACTTTCGCAGGCGCCAAAGCATCGTGCGGGCGCGTTCGACGCCCCTCCTGGTGGCGTCGCCTCTTCGGACGGCCGGGCGGCCCGCTGCTGGTGGTCCGCTCATGCTTCGTCGGCCCGGTCCCCGATCGCGGCTGTCGCATCGGCCTCGTCCAACGGAGGATCGATGTGGCGCCGGACCCGCTCACTGGGCATGCGCCGGCAAGTTTCCCACGGGCACCTCGACAGCGCCGACCCCACGCCCTTCAAGGTGCCGTTGGAGGACGCTGGACCGAGTCGGGAGGTGATGCACCCTACTGGTGCGAGCGATCGGACGGGCGACGGACGAGCAAGACCGCGCCCCCTCAGGTGTGACGCGGCCGTTGTGGCATCCACAACGGCCGAGCGGAGGGTGTGGGATTCGAACCCACGGAGGCTCGCGCCTCAACGGTTTTCAAGACCGTCCCGTTCGTCCGCTCCGGCAACCCTCCGAGGCGTCGAGCGTAGGCGCGCCGCTCAGCCGCGCGGGTCGACGTGGTCGAACCCGCACAGCGGGACGAGCACCTCCGGCACCGCGAACGACCCGTCGGGCCGCTGGTAGTGCTCGAAGACGTCGAGGAGGGTGCGGCCGACCGCGCAGGCCGTCCCGTTGAGCGTGTGCACGAGCTCGGTGCCCTTCCCTGCCCGCACGCGCGTCCCGAGCCGGCGGGCGGAGAAGTCGGTGTAGTTGGAGCACGACGTCAGCTCGCGGTAGCGGCCCTCCGACGGCAGCCACACCTCGATGTCGTACTTCTTCGCCGCGGGCGCGCCGAGATCGCCGGCGGCGATGTTGACGACTCGATACGGCAGGCCGAGGCCGCCGACGATCGACTCCTGCACCGCCAGCAGCGCGTCCAGCTCGTCCCACGATCGGTCGGGGTGGGCGAAGGAGAACATCTCCACCTTGTCGAACTGGTGGACACGGAAGATGCCGCGTGTGTCCTTGCCGTAGGTACCCGCCTCCCGGCGGAAGCAGGTGGAGAACCCGCCGTAGCGGACCGGGAGCTGGTCGGCCTCGAGGATCTCTCCCCGGTGCAGCCCCGCGAGGGGGATCTCGCTCGTGCCCACGAGGAAGAGCTCGCCGCCGTCGACCTCGTACACCTGGGCGCGGTCGGTGGGGAAGAACCCGGCTTCCACCATTGCCTGCTCCCGCACGAGCACGGGCGGGACGACGGGCGTGAACCCCTCGGCCACCAGCTTGCCCATCACCCACTGCACGAGTGCGAGCTCGACGAGCACCGCTTCGCGCTCCAGGTAGGCGAAGCGGGAGCCGCTGACCTCGGCGGCGTGGGCGGCGTCCACGAAGCCCATCCGCTCGGCGAAGTCGGCGTGGTCGAGTGGAGGAGCGTCACGGGTCTCGCCGACGGTGCGGACCTCCTCGGCGTCGTCTTCCCCGCCGTCGGGCACCGACGGGTCCGCCGGGTTCGGCACCTCGAGCGCGAGCTGGCGCAGCCGTGCCTCGGCGTCCCCCAGCGCCGGCTCCTTGGCCGCGAGCTCGTCCTTGAGCGCGGACGCAGCCGCGATCTTCGCCGGGCGTTCGTCGGCGGGAGCCTTGCCGATCTCCTTCGACGCCGCGTTCTGGCGGGCACGCAGTCGCTCGGTTTCGCTCAGGAGCTCGCGGTGGGCGGCGGCGGCGGCGAGCACGTCGTCGATCAGGCCCTCCCGGACCCGCTTGCGCTCGATGCCTGCCCGATAGTCCGGGTCGTCCCGGAGGCGGCGAAGGTCGATCACGTGGCCTCGCCCGAGCGCCGCACCCGGGCGCGCAGGTCGTCGATCCACTCACCCGCCTCGCGCCACGCCTGGCTCGCCGCCGCCCGGCGCGCCTCCACGTCCGCCTTGCCGGCGACGGGGTACGAGCCCAGGAACTTCACCTCGGCCTGGTTCGCCCGCAGGTTCCGGAGGCAGTCGGCGACGACCTCGTCGACGACGTGGCCGTTGAAGTCGATGAAGAAGCAGTAGGTGCCCAGGCTCTTCTTCGTGGGCCGAGACTCGAGCTTGGTGAGGTCGATGGCGCGAGCGGCGAACTCCTGGAGGATCGCGAGCAACGACCCGGGCCTGTTCACGCGCTGGAAGCACACGATCGACGTCTTGTCGTGGCCGGTGGGCCCGGGTACGCCGTGCCCGACGACCACGAAGCGGGTCTCGCTCTCGGGATGATCCTCGATCTCGGACGCGAGGACCTCGAGCCCGTTGAGCTCGGCGGCATAGCGGGTGCAGATCGCGGCGCGCCCGCCGTCACCCTCGGTCGCCACCTGCCGAGCGGCCTCGGCCGTCGAGTTGGTGACGACGGTGGCGGCGTCGGGCAGCTTGCTGGCGATCCACACCCGGCACTGCCCGAGCGGATTCGGGTGCGAGAGCACCGTTCCGACGGACTCGAGCTTCGTGCCCGGGCGGGCACAGAGGTTGAGCGACACCGGCAGGTCGACCTCGCGCTGGATGAGGAGGTCGGTGTCGAACGCGAGGGTGTCGAGCGTGACGGTGACCGTGCCCTCGATCGAGTTCTCGATGGGCACCAGCCCGAGGCCGACGTCGCCGCGCTCCACCGCGGCGATCACCTCGGGAACCGACCGCAGGGGTGTGAGCTCCTGGGCGGCGAGATCGGGCTGGGTGAGGACCGCTTCCTCCGCAAACGTGCCGTGCGGCCCCAGGAATCCGACGCGGGTCACGCCGGAATCGTAGTGGTGGCCCTTCGCCGGGCTTCGAGACTTCCGACTCGAGGCCCTGGAGTCCGGAATCCGGACCCGGGGGCCTCGAGTCTCAGGCGGGAGCGAGCGACGCGTGGGCGATCTCGACCGCGAACTGGCCGCACCAGACCAGCACCGTCCAGTCGGCTCCCGGTTCGAAGCCGGCCGGCACCGCGTAGTCGGAGACGTCGCCGACGTTGCCGCGCTGGGCCCCGAGGTCCGCGCCCCCCGGACTCGTCTGGCCGGCGCCCTCGACGAGATAGATCTCGGGGTCGGGCGTGCCCTCGATGTCGAAGCTCTCGAAGCGCACGACGTAGCTGCCGTCCGGGTTCCGGATCAGGCTGACGGTGCCGGACGCACTGTGGCCGGCGAGGCCCTGGATCGGGCCGGCGGCGACGCGCACCGGTTGGACGGGAGCGGGCGCGGGGGTGGTCTCGGTGCTCGCGTCCGGGGCCGCGCTCGAGACGGTCGGGTCGTCAACCTCGGACGCGTCGGCGACGTCGCCCTCCACGAGCTGCGTGTTGTCGGTCTTGTCGACGTAGTACGGCCGCACGATCCAGGTGGCCAGCCCGAGCACCACGCCCGCGAGGACGACGGGCGCGACCCACGACCAGCGGACGAAGCGGCGGAGCAGGACGGCGAGGACGACGTAGCCGCCCACGATCACGACCAGCGTGAGGATCCCCCGACCGCTCTTGAACACCGACCGGGCCTGCTCGTTCTTCTGCACGAAGAACACGCCGAACGTCGCCAGGAACACCGCCGCGGGCAGGAACCGCAGCGCGACCTCCCACCACGGTCGGGGCGGCGGGGTTCCGGCTCGTGCGGGCTCGGCCGCCGGTGCCGTCTTGGTCGTCGCCATCACCAGTCCTCCGGCTCGGCTCTCGACGAGTCTGTCGTGCGGCGGGTCGCTCCGTGACCCGCCGCACCGGCAGTTTCGGGAACCGTAAGGACCACGTCCGACCCGCCGCCGATGCCCGCGGGCGGGGTCAGCGCGAGC
>DASUUL010000309.1:0-7504 GCA_036374115.1 Acidimicrobiia bacterium
CGCGCCGGTGAGCTCGCGGCGGCGGGTGATCTCGCCGGTGCGGATCTGCTCGTGCAGCGTGAGGATGCCGTGCATCAGCGTCTCGGGCCCCGGCGGGCAGCCCGGCACGTACACGTCGACGGGGATGATCTGGTCGACGCCCTTGGTGACCGAGTACGAGTCCCAGTACGGGCCGCCGCAGTTGGCGCACGAGCCCATCGAGATCACGTACTTCGGGTCGGGCATCTGCTCGTAGAGGCGCTTGATGGCCGGCGCCATCTTGTCGGTGACGGTGCCGGAGATGACCACGAGGTCGGACTGGCGGGGGCTGGCGGGGAACGGGATGACCCCGAGGCGCATCATGTCGTAGCGCGGGCTCGCCAGCGCCGCGCCCATCTCGATCGCGCAGCACGCCAGGCCCCACTGGAACATCCAGAGGGAGTACTTCCGGCTGTAGTTGAGCAGCCATGTGAGCGGCTTGGGCAGCATGCCCTTCTCGATCAGGCCCACCGCAGCACTCCCTTCCGCCACGCGTAGACCAGGGCGAGCGTGAGCACGACGATGAAGATGACCATCTCCACGAGCGCGAAGGTCCCGAGGCCCTCGAGCTCGACGGCCCAGGGAAAGATGAACACCGCCTCCACGTCGAACATCACGAAGAGCAGCGCGTACACGTAGTAGCGCACGTTGGACTGGCCCCAGCCCCCGACCGGGTCGGAGCCGGCCTCGTACGTGACGTACTTCTCCTCCTGGGGACGCGTGGGACGCACCAACCGCCCGAGGCCGAGCATCGCTCCGACCATGAGCAGGCCCGCGCCCGCGAAGACGGCGACGGCCAAATATGCCTGGTAGTACCTCGTCACGCGCGGCCTCCGCCCAAGCGTGGGGGTATGGGATCGGAGTATATGTCCGGCCTTTCCGAGCCCGACAAACCGTCGCGCCGCACGATCGCGCAAGCGTCCGGCACGAAGAGCGATGATGGATGCGTGGCGATCGCACGACCCGATTCCGGGCCCCGGACGGCCTTCGTCCTGTCGGGAGGCGGCAACCTGGCGGTGAGCCAGGTGGGCATGCTGCGCGCACTCGTGGAGCGGGAGGTCCTCCCCGACGTCGTCGTCGGCACCTCGGCCGGTGCCCTGAACGGGGCCGTGCTCGCCACCGACCCCACGATCGAGGGCGTGGAGCGCCTCACCGACGTCTGGTGCTCGCTGCGCGCCGGGGAGGTGTTCCCAGGCGGGAAGCTGTCGCGGGCTTGGAACGTGCTGAGCCGCGACGACCATCTCTTCTCGAACGAGGGGCTCCAAGCGATCATCGAGCGCGCCGATCCCGCCGAGACCTTCGAACAGACGGCTGTCCCCCTGCGGGTGATCGCCACCGACCTCCAATCGGGCGAGGAGGTGGTGTTCGCGGCCGGAGCGATCCCACCGACGCTGCTGGCCAGCGCGGCGCTCCCGGGGATCTACCCGCCCGTCGAGCACGACGGCCGCACGCTGATCGACGGCGCGGTCACCAACAGCGTCCCGTTGTCCCATGTCCTCGACGACGGCATCGAGCGGGTCTACGTCCTGAACGTCGCCGGCGGTGGTCCCGGTGAACGGCCGATCCGTTCCCCCCTGGACGTAGCGGTACGAGCGTTCAACATCTCTCGCAACCAGCGCTTCGACCTCGAGATGCGCAACACGCCGCCCGGCATCGACGTGATCGTGCTCCCCCGGCCCGATGACGACCGCGAGCTGCTCGACTTCTCCGACGCCCTGATGCTCACCATCGAGGCGCACGCGCTGGTAGCGAAGTTCCTCGACGCCGGGCCCGACATCGTCGCCCGCCGTCCGTCGAAGCGGCGCTGGTGGCGTCGCAACCGGGTCGCCTGACGATCAGGCCAAGGCCACGGGGTGGTCCGATCGGAGCGTGACGCGCTCGCCGCGGTGCTCGACCTCGAGCTCGTCGCCTTCCAGGAGCGTGTACGTCGTCCCCGAGGCACCGACGTCGATGGAGAGCACGCGCCCGCGGACCACGAGACGGAAGCACAAGCGCTGCCAGGCGGCCGGGAGCCGCGGAGCGAACGACACGACGCCGGCACGTTCGCGCATGCCGCCGACGCCGTGCACCAACGCCATCCACGCGCCCGCCATCGCGGCGACGTGAACTCCGTCGCGGACGTTGTGGTTCACGTCGTCGAGGTCCATCAACGCCGAGAGGCGCGCGTACTCGAGGCCGAGGTCGAGATGTCCGACCTCGAAGGCCATGATCGCCTGGATCGACGGTGAGAGCGACGAGTCACCGGTGGTGAGCGGGTCGTAGTAGTCGAAGTTCCGTCGCTTCTGCTCGGGCGTGAAGCGATGACCCTGGAAGAACATCGCGAGTACGAGGTCGGCCTGCTTGATCACCTGGTGGCGGTAGATCTCGAGGGGGTGGTAGTGGAGCAGGAGCGGATACCGGTTGGCGGGTGTGCCCGCGAAGTCCCAGGGCTCGAGGTACAGGAACGAATGGTCCTGGCCGTGGAGCCCGAGCTCCTCGTCGAAGCACACGTAGATGTTCGCGGCCGCGCGCCGCCACTGCTCCGGCTCGTCGTCTTCGAGGCCGGCGCGCCGCACGAGCTGCGCATGGCGCTCCGGGTCGTCGCGCTGCATCGCCACCACGGTGTCGGCCGCGAACTCGAGGTTCGCGCACGCCATGAGGTTGGTGTACGTGTTGTCGTGGACCATGGCGGTGTACTCGTCGGGCCCGGTGACGCCGTGGATGCGGAACCGGCCACCGACGCGCTCGGAGTAGTAGCCGAGATCGACCCAGAGACGAGCGGTCTCCACCAGCATCTCGGCGCCCTTCCCGTACAGGAACTCGCGGTCGCCGGTCGCTCCGACGTACGTCTCGAGCGCGTAGGCCACGTCGGCGTTGATGTGGTAGGCCGCCGTGCCCGCGGGGAAGTAGGCCGACCCCGGCTCGCCCGTGATCGTGCGCCACGGGAACATCGCCCCGCGATGGCCCAGTTGGCGGGCGCGCCGGCGCGCGTGCCCGAGCATGCCGTAGCGCGCCTCGAGGGCCCGCCGCGAGAGCTCCGGCGCCGTGAACGACAGCATCGAGAGCACGTAGGCGTCCATGTCCCAGAAGGTCTGGCCTTCGTAGCCCGGCCCCGTGAGCCCCTTGGCGGGAATGCCTCGGCCGTCGGCACGGGCGGTGGCCTGGAGCACCTGGAAGACGGCGAAGCGGACCGCTTGCTGGAGGGCCCGATCGCCCTCGACGACGACGTCGCACCGGTCCCAGAGCCGCCCCAGGCGCTGCGCCTGGGTGCGGGCGTGCGCGGCGAAGTCGCGGCGCCCCGCCCGGTCGAGATCGGCCTCCACGCGGGCCCGCAGCGCCTCGGCGGGTCGGCGGGCGGTGTCGTGGTACACGAGGTACTTCGTGAGCGCCCAGGGACGGGCGGGACGGGCGTCGATCGTGAACGTGACCCGCCCGCCGACCTCGTCGAGGGTGGTGTCGGTGGTGCACTGCGACACGGCGTCGTCCTCGAGACGGTGGTCGACGCCGGCGACGAGGAGGCGCCGGCTGCGGTGGGTGCGGCGCCCGAGCACGAGGCGGAGCCGGTCGGCGCTCTCGAGGACGTGCTGGTACTCCGACGGTCGGGCGGCGGGGCCCACCCGTGGATCACCCTTGACGACGGCGTCGTGGCGCTCGGTCGTCAGCTCCGACACGACGACGAGCTCGCAGGGCCGATCCACCACCTCCACCGACCACTCGATGCAGGCCAGATGGGGCTGCGCGAACGACGCCAGCCGGCGCGACCGCACGCGAATGCGGTGACCGCCGGGCGAGACCCACTCGAGCTCTCGGGTGACGGTCCCGGCCCGCAGATCGAGGACCCGCTCGTGGTGGACGAGCTCGCCGCCGGTGATGTCGAGGGGCTCCCCCGCGACCGAGAGACGGATCACCTTGCCGTCGGTCGCGGGGACCATCGTCTGGTCGATCTGGTCGAAGCCGTACGCCGACTCGGCGTACACGATCGGGTGCTCCTCGTAGAACGCGTTGACGTAGGTGCCCGATTGGTACACCGGGCGGAGCTCGTCGAGGTTTCCGCGCAGGCCGAGGTACCCGTTGGAAACCGAGAACACCGTCTCGCCGGCGCCGAGACGGGAGCGGTGGAAGCCGCGCTCGCGCACGTGCCACGGCTCGACGGGGAAGGCGCGGTGCCGGATCACCGTGGAAGCAGGGTGGCGAGGTCGGTCACGGCCACGTCGGCGCCATTCGCCCGGAGCTCGTCACCGTCGTCACGCCGGTTCGCGCCGACCACGAGCCCGAAGCCGCCGGCGTGCCCCGACTGCACGCCCGAGATGGCGTCTTCGACGACGACCGCCCGCGCCGGCTCGACCCCGAGCTCACGCGCCGCCTCGAGATACTCGTCCGGTGCGGGCTTGCCGGCGAGACCGAGCCGCTCGACCGTGGTGCCGTCGACGCGGGCGTCGAAGAGTTCGGCGATGCCGGCAGCCTGCAGGACGGCGGCGGTGTTCGCGCTCGACGACACGACCGCGGTACGGATCCCGGCGGCGCGGACGCCACGGAGGAGGGCGACCCCGTCGGGGTAGGCCTCGACGCCCTCACGGTCGAGCACCTGCTGGAACAGCTCGTTCTTGCGGTTGCCCAGGCCCCAGGCCGTCTCGCGCCCGGAACCGTCGCCGGGCTCGCCGAGGGGGATGTCGATCGACCTCGACGCGAGGAAGCTGGTCACACCGTCCTCGCGAGGGCGCCCGTCGACGTAGCGGATGTAGTCGTCGTCGGTGAAGGGCCTGAACGCGGCGTGCTCCCGGTTGGCACGTTCGCGCAGGTAGCCGTCGAACATCGCCTTCCAGGCCGTCTCGTGCACAGCCGCCGTCTTCGTCAGAACGCCGTCGAGGTCGAAGAGCACCGCGTCGTAGCGCTCGGCGGTGATGCGCTCCTCGGTCACGTGCCGTTACAGCTGGCCGGCGGCGTCTCGGGCGACGTCGAGGAACCAGGCGGGAGCGATACCGATCGCGAGCACCGCCGCAGCGCTCACCGTGAGCACGACGGCGGCGGAGAGGTCGAGGCGCGGGCGCACCGGTCGGGCTTCGGTGGGCTCGTCCTCGCCGGCGAACATCGTGACCACGATCCGCAAGTAGATGTAGGCGGCGATCACCGCCGCGACCACCCCCGCGATGACGAGGTAGTAGGCGCCGGCGTCGGTGGCGGCCGAGAACACCTCGAGCTTGGCGATGAAACCGCCGGTCAGGGGTACACCCGCCTGCGCCAGCAGGAAGAACGCCAGCAACCCGGCCAGCACCGGGCTCCGGTTCGCGAGGAGCCGGTAGTCGTCGAGGGTGTGGCGGGCGTCGTGCGAGGGACGGGCGACCACCATGACCACGGCGAAGGCGCCGATCGTCATGAACGCGTACACGAGCAGGTACAGGAGCGCGGCCTGGATGCCGCGCTCGGCAACCTCGGACCCGTCGCCGGCCGCCGCCGCCACGCCGATGAGGACGTAGCCGGCGTGGGCGATCGACGAGTACGCCAGCATCCGCTTCACGTCGGTCTGCACGAGGGCGGCGATGCTGCCGACCGCGAGCGTCAGGATCGCGAGCCCGGCCATCGCGGGCCGCCACGTATCGCGGAAGAGTGGGAACGCCACCGCGAACACGCGGATCAACGCGGCGAAGCCCGCCACCTTCGTGGCCGACGACATGAACGCCGTGATCGGCGTGGGCGCACCCTGGTACACGTCGGGCGTCCACATGTGGAAGGGCGCGGCCGCGATCTTGAAGCCGATACCCACGAGGACGAGCGCGATGCCGGCGAGCAGCACCCCATCGTCGAGGAGGACGTTCTGGGCGAGGAAGGCGTCGACGCCCGAGAGCGAGGTCGTGCCGGTGGCGCCGTAGACGAGCGCGGCGCCGTAGAGGAGGATCGCCGAGGAGAAGGCGCCGAGCACGAAGTACTTGATCCCGGCCTCCTGCGAGGCGATCCGGCGGCGGTCGAACGCGGCCAGCACGTACAGGGGGATCGAGAGGATCTCGAGCGCGAGGAACACGACGATGAGGTCGTCGGCGCTCGTCATCACGAGCATGCCCATCGCCGACAGGAGCACGAGCGCGAGGTATTCGGGCGCTTCGAGACCCTCCCGCCGGAGGTACTCGGCCGACAGGAGCAGGGCGAGGAGGGTCGCGATCACCACCACCCCGGCGAGGAAGATGCCGGTGGTGTCGAGGCGGACCATCCCCGCGACGGTCGAACGGGGACCGTCGTCCTCCACCTTGTTCCACTGGACGACGAGGAGGATCCCGGTGGCGACCGTTCCCCCGATCGCCAGGACCAGCGACGCCGGCGAGAGCCAGCTCGCCCGGCGCCTGACGATGGCGCGCAGCAGGACGATCGCGATCCCGGCGCCGCCGAGGACCACGACCGGGCTGATGGCCAGCCAGTCGACGCTCGGCGCCTGGACCTCTGCGCCCAGGCTCATGGCCGCGCCTCCTCTTCGTCGCCTTCCCGGCCCGAGCCCTCGCGTTCGACCACGGGTGCCTCTTCGCCGCTCTGCTTCGGCTCGCGGTAGTCGGTGCGGGCCTCGAAGTGGGCGATCAGCGACTTCATGGTGGGTTCGACCCGATCGATGAGCGGGCGCGGGTACAGGCCGATGAACAGGCTCAGGATCAGCAGCGGGACGACCACGACGACCTCGCGGGCGTTGAGGTCGCGGAGGCGCTCGGTGACCCCGTGGGGTACGCCGGTGAACGACTGCTGGTACGCGTAGAGCATGTAGACGGCGGCCAGGATCACGCCGACGGTGGCGACGACCGCGTACCAGCGGTGCACGATGAAGGTGCCGAGGAGGGTGAGGAACTCGCCCACGAAGCCGGAGAAGCCGGGGACGCCGATCCCGGCGAACAGCGCGACCAGGAAGAGACCGCTCAGGAGCGGAGCCACCCTCCAGATGCCCGTGAGCTCGGACATGATCCGCGTATGGGTGCGCTCGTCGAGCATCCCGACGAGCAGGAAGAGGGCACCGGTGGTGAGCGCGTGGCTCACCATGATCACGAGCGCGCCGTCGAGGCCGATCGTGGTGAGCGAGAAGATCCCGAGGATCAGGAAGCCCATGTGCGCAACCGACGAATACGCGATCAACCGCTTCAGGTCGCGCTGGCGCGCTGCCACGATCGATCCGTAGACGATCCCGATCACCGACAACACGAGGAGCAGCGGTGCCCAGTCGATCGAGGCGTCGGGGAACAGCGTGAACGAGTAGCGCAGGAACCCGTAAGCACCCATCTTCAGGAGCACGCCCGCCAGCACCACCGAGCCGAAGGTCGGCGCCTCCGTGTGCACGTCGGGGAGCCACGTGTGGAACGGGAAGAGCGGTGCCTTGATGGCGAACGAGACCATGAACCCGAGGAAGAGCCACGTCTCGGTCGTGCCCGAGAGGCCGTCCCAGTCCATCAGGGTGCGGAAGTCGAACGTGAGGGTGCCGGTGGCGCTCTGGTGGAGGAACCCGAGCGCCAGGATCGACGCCAGGAGGAACGCCGAGCCC
>DASUUL010000310.1:0-2417 GCA_036374115.1 Acidimicrobiia bacterium
CCGAAAGGTTTCACCGACTCGGTCGGGGTCGAGTCAGTCGTGGGGCTCCTCGACCGTGGAGCGCACGCTGAGCTCGACGTTGCCGGCGAGCGCCCGCGAGACCGGGCAGCCGTCCTTCGCCTCCTGCGCGGCGGCGTCGAATCCGGCCTCGTCGAGGCCCGGGACGACGCCCACCACGTCGAGCTCGGACCGCGTCACCGTCCACTTCTCGCCGACCTTGTCGAAGGTCACGGCGGCGGAGACGTGCATGTGCTCGGGCGGCGTGCCGCCTCGCGCTAGGGCCCCGGAGAGCGCCATCGCGAAGCACGAGGCGTGCGCCGCGGCGAGCAGCTCCTCCGGCGATGTTCGGACCTCCGGCTCCTCGGTGCGTGACGACCAGGACACGGGAAGGTCGGTGAACTGGCCACTGGTCCCGGAGCTCACGGTCCCCGAGCCCTCGGCGAGTGATCCGTTCCAGGTGACGGTGGCGGTGCGGGTGGCGGCCATGGGTCTGCTCTCCTTCGCTAGACTCGGGCAGGTGGCAAGCCTACCGGAACGGCGCGCGATCATCCGCGACGAGGGGGTGCACCCACGGCGTGCCGAACGCGACGAGTGGGCCGCGTCCCGGGAGTTCGGTTGAGCGGCGTGCTCGACCTGCCGGGCCGCGTCGCACGGCTGACCGGGGCGGCGCGGACGCGGGCGGATCGGCTGCTCGACGTGCGGGCCTCGACCGGCCGCACCGACCCGCCACCCGAGCTCGAGGGCTGGCTGCGACGCACCTTCGGCTCGGTGGAGGCGGTGCGCGAGCAGCCCCTCGTGAAGGTCACCAACCTGGCGACCCTGGAGGCGACGCTCTTCGCGCCACTGCGTGGCCGACGTCCGATCGACGCGGACGGCGACCCGGCCAGCCTGGCCGGCGAGGTGGCCGAGACCCGGGGCGGCCCGTTCTGCCACCCCGAGACGGGTACGCCGGCCGACACCTTCGGCCGGGTCCGCGGCGACCACGTCGTGACCGGCGCGAACGCCGCGCTGGCCGATACCCACCATGCCGTCCTCGTCTTCGACACCCACGACCCGCTGGCCTTCGACGCCGACCGGGTGCGCGACGTGCTCGCCACCGGCCGCGCGTGGGCCGAGCGCGCGCACGATGAGGACCGAGAGGCCGCGAACTACCTGCTCGTCTGGAACTGCCTGTGGCGCGCCGGCGGCTCGATCGTCCACGGGCACGCCCAGGCGCTGCTGGGCCGTGGTCCCCACTATGCCCGCCTCGAGCGCTTCCGGCGCGACGCCGCCTCGTACGCGGCCATCCACCGCGCGGCGCTGCCCGACGATCTCGTGGCGCTGCACCGCGACCTCGACCTGGCGGTCGACGGCGAGCGCGGAGTCACGACCCTGGCCCACGTCACGCCGATCAAGGAGCGCGAGGTGCTGGTGGTCGGGCCTGCCGAGATGGACGAGCGCGACCCGGCGTTCGGCGACGCGGTGGGCGCGGCCCTCGTGGCGCTGCGGGATCGGATGCGGGTGCGCTCGTTCAACCTGGCGCTGTGGCGGCCGCCCCTCGCCGACGCGAGCGGCTGGGAGGGGCTGGGGCCGCTCGTCCGGATCGTCGACCGCGGCGATCCCGCGTCGCGGGCGTCCGACATCGGGGCCATGGAGCTGTACGGCACGCCGGTCGTCGGCAGCGATCCATGGGAGGTGGTCGCCTCCCTGAGATGAGGGTCCGTTCGGGTACGATGCGCCGGTGTTCGAGCTGCGTCGCGACCCGGTCACCGGCTGGTGGTCGGCCATCGTCGCGGACCGCGCGTTCGAGCGCACGGCCTTCGAGGTCGGCGCCCAGCCGGTCGAGGGGAGCCACTGCCGGCACTGCGACGAGTCCCCCGGCGACGCTCCACCGCACCACGTGCGCCGCGTGCCGCTCCGCTCGCACGCCTTCCACCGGATCGACTCCTCGAAGCAGCAGGCCGCCCAGCTCTCGCTCAGCGAGGTCGAGCGCGCCACGGGGTCGTGGGAGATCCTCGTCGGGCCCCGCGATCACCACGAGCGCCTGGCCGACGCCGCGCCGCAGCTCGGCGGGTCGCTGATCCGCGCCGCGCGCGACGCCATGCGGGCCATCGCCGCCGAGCCACGCGACACCGACCCCGAGGGCCGCCCCGAGCCGCTCTACACGCAGGTCGTGCAGAGCTACGGACGCCAGGCGGGATCGCGCAGCGGCCACCTCAACCTGGAGCTGTACGCCATCCCGCAGGTCCCGCACTGGGTCGCCGAGGAGATCGGCGGCGGCGCGCGACAGATGATCAAGTCGCGCCGCTGCGTCTGGTGCGCGCTTGCCGAGGCCGAGGAGGAGAACGGCGAGCGGCTCGTCTTCTCCGACCACCACGCCGTGGTCTTCGCCCCGGCCGCCAGCCGATCGGCCTTCGAGATGATGGTCGTGCCGCGGG
>DASUUL010000311.1:0-9283 GCA_036374115.1 Acidimicrobiia bacterium
AAGATGGCCGGATTCGCCGACGCAGTGCGCGCCGACAAGTGGACCGGCCCCACGGGAAAGCGGATCCGCAACGTCGTGAACATCGGGATCGGCGGCTCCGACCTGGGCCCCGCGATGGCTTACCAGGCGCTCGAGGCCTACAGCGACCGGGCGTTGACGCTCCGGTACGTGTCGAACGTCGACGGCACCGACATCTGGGAAGCCACCCACGACCTGAACGCCGAGGAGACCCTCTTCGTCATCTGCTCGAAGACCTTCACCACGCTCGAGACTCTCACCAACGCGCATTCGGCCCGCCGGTGGCTGCTCGATCAGCTCGAGGACGACGCCGCCATCGCCCGTCACTTCGTCGCAGTGTCGACGAACGCCGACGAGGTCGCGAAGTTCGGGATCGACACCGACAACATGTTCGAGTTCTGGGACTGGGTCGGCGGCCGGTATTCGTACGATTCGGCGATCGGGTTGTCGCTCATGATCGCGATCGGACCAGAGCAGTTCCGCGAGATGCTCGCCGGGTTCCACGCGGTCGACGAGCACTTCCGCACGGCGCCGTTCGCCGAGAACCTGCCGGTGCTCCTCGGCCTGATCTGGACGTGGTACGGCAACTTCTTCGGCGCCGAGACGCACTCGGTCCTCCCCTACAACCAGTACCTGTCTCGCCTCACCGCCTACCTCCAGCAGCTCGACATGGAGAGCAACGGCAAGTCGGTCACCCTCGAGGGCCAGCCGGTGCACTGGCAGACCGGTCCGATCGTGTGGGGACAGCCGGGCACCAACGGACAGCACGCCTACTACCAGCTCATCCACCAGGGCACGAAGCTGATCCCGTGCGACTTCATCGGCTTCCTCGAGCCCAACCACGACGTCGGCGACCACCACGATCTCCTCATGGCGAACTTCTTCGCCCAGACCGAGGCGCTCGCGATGGGCAAGACGAAGGAGGAGGTCGAGGCGGAGGGAGTGCCCGCCCACCAGGTGCCGCACCGCACGTTCGCCGGCAACCACCCCACCACGACGATCGTGGCACCCAAGCTCACGCCCTACGTGCTCGGCCAGCTCGTGGCCCTGTACGAGCACAAGGTGTTCACCCAGGGAACGATCTGGGGGATCGACTCCTTCGACCAGTGGGGGGTCGAACTGGGCAAAGTGCTCGCCAACCGGATCATCCCCGAGTTGCAGGCCGGCGCCGAACCGGCCCTCGCCCACGACAGCTCGACGAATACGCTCATCCGCCGGTACCGGTCATCTGGTCGATAGCCGCGCCACTGCGTAGGGTGACGCACCGATGAAAGTCGCGATCGCGGCCGACCACGCCGGGCTCCCGTTACGTGCGCGCGTCGCCGACGCGGTCGGCCAGGCGGGACACGACCCCGTGCTGATGGGACCCGACTCGGGCGAGCCCGTCGACTACCCCCTCGTCGCCAAGGTCGTGGGCGACGCCCTCGCGGCGAGCTCGGTCGATCGCGGCATCCTCATCTGCGGGAGCGGCGCCGGTGTCACCATCGCCGCCAACAAGCTCCCGCTCGTGCGGGCGGCGCTCGCGGCCGACCACTACACCGCCCACCAGATGGTGGAGCACGATCACGTCAACGTGCTGACCCTCGGCGCCCGGGTGATGGGCGAGGAGGTCGCGGCCGACATCGTCGAGGCATTCGTGGGCGCGCAGCCGAGCGTCGAAGCCCGCCACCTGCGCCGTCTCGGCGAGGTCCTCGACTTCGAGAGGGAGCGCAGCATGAACGCCGCCACCCGGCTCCACGACGCCGGGCAGAGCCTCTGGCTCGACAACATCACCCGGGCGTTGCTCACCCAGGGCACGCTGGCCAACTACATCGCCGACGCCGCCGTCACCGGCCTGACGTCGAACCCCACGATCTTCGACAAGGCGATCCGGGGCAGCGCCGACTACGACGACCAGATCCGCAGCCTCCAGGCCGGCGGGACCACGGGCGAGCAGCTGTTCTTCGAGCTCGCCCTCGACGATCTCAGCCGCGCCGCGGCGCTGTTCCGCCCGGTGTGGGACACCACGGGAGGAGTCGACGGCTGGGTGTCGCTCGAGGTCTCACCCAAGCTCGCCCACGACACTGCCAGCACGGTCGACGAGGCCAAGGCGCTGCACGAGCGCGCCGCCACGCCGAACCTGTTCATCAAGGTGCCGGGAACGCCCGAGGGCATCCCCGCCATCGAGGAGCTGATCTTCGCCGGCGTGTCGGTGAACGTCACGCTCCTCTTCTCCCGCGAGCACTACCTCGCCGCCGCCGAGGCGTACCAGCGCGGTCTCGAGCGGCGGCGCGACGCCGGGCTCCCCCTCGATCGGGTCGCGTCGGTGGCGTCGGTGTTCATCTCCCGCTGGGACAAGGCGGTGGAGGGGAAGCTGCCGGCGGACCTCTCCGACCGGCTCGGCGTGGCGGTGGCCGGCCGCACGTACAAGGCCTATCGCGACCTCCTCGACACCGACCGCTGGCAGGCGCTCGCGGGCGCGGGCGCCAAGCCACAGCGGCTGCTGTGGGCGAGCACCGGCACCAAGGACCCGGCGCTGCCCGACACCTTCTACATCCACGCGCTGGCGTCGCAGCTGACCATCAACACGATGCCCGAGGGGACGCTCGCCGCTTTCGCCGCCCACGGCGAGGTCGGCGGCCTGCTCGACCGAGGGGGCGGCGATGCCGAAGAGGCGCTGGGGCACATCGCCGGCGCCGGGGTCGACGTCGATGCGCTCGCCGCCCAGCTCCAGAAGGACGGGGCCGACGCCTTCGTGGAGTCGTGGAACGACCTCCTCGAATGCATCGAGTCGAAGACCGCCAGCCTCACCAAGACCGCTCGACCAGCACATTGATGCGTACCGCGTGCGCAAATAGTGCGCACGCGGTACGCATCGAGAGAGGGGACCACGGATGCAGTTGGGGATGATCGGACTCGGACGGATGGGGAACGGGCTCGTGCGGCGGCTCATGGCCGACGGGCACGACTGTGTGGTCTACGACGTGAACGAGGCGGCCATCAAGGACCTCGCCGACGCCGGTGCGACCGGTGCCTCGTCGCTGGCCGACTTCGCGTCGAAGCTCACCAAGCCCAGGTCCGCGTGGGTCATGGTGCCGGCCGCGTACACCGGTGAGACGGTGATGAACCTCGCCGACGTGTTCGAGCCCGACGACATCATCATCGACGGCGGCAACTCCTACTACCGCGACGACATCGCCCGGGCGAAGCAGCTCGCCGAGAAGGGCATCCACTACGTCGACGTCGGCACGAGCGGCGGCGTCTTCGGCTTCGAGCGCGGCTTCTGCCTGATGATCGGCGGCGAGGACAAGGTGGTGCAGCACCTCGACTCCGTGTTTGCGACGATCGCGCCCAGCGTCGACGGAGCGCCCCGCACACCCGGGCGCACGGGAACGCCGACCCCCGCGGAGAACGGGTACCTGCACTGCGGGCCGAACGGCGCGGGTCACTTCGTCAAGATGGTCCACAACGGGATCGAGTACGGCGTCATGGCGGCGTACGCCGAAGGGCTCGGCATCCTCGAGCAGGCCGATATCGGCAACCGCAAACAGGAGATCGACGCCGAGACCGCGCCTCTCGCCGACCCGCAGTACTACCAGTACGACATCAACATCCCCGACGTCGCGGAGGTGTGGCGCCGCGGCAGCGTGATCGCGTCGTGGCTGCTCGACCTGACCGCCCAGGCCATGTACGAGTCGCCGACGCTCGAAGAGTTCTCGGGCCGGGTCTCCGACTCGGGCGAGGGCCGGTGGACCTCGATCGCGGCGATCGAAGAGGGCGTGCCCGCGCACGTGCTGTCCTCGGCTCTCTACTCGCGCTTCCAGTCGCGGGGTGAGGCGGTGTTCGCCGACAAGATCCTCTCCGCCATGCGCAAGGAGTTCGGCGGCCACGACGAGAAGACGGTGACCTCGTGAGCACGCCGCCGCCGGCACCGTCGGACGCCCTCGTCTTCTTCGGCGCGACGGGCGACCTCGCCTACAAGAAGATCTTTCCCGCGCTGTACGACATGACCAAGAAGGGCAGCCTCAGCATCCCGGTCATCGGTATCGCGTCGTCCGGGTGGAAGGTCGACGATCTGCGCAAGCGCGCCCGCGACAGCATCACCGAGCACGGCGGGGGTGTCGACGACGCGGACGCGTTCGAGAAGCTGTCGGGCTCCCTCAAGTACATCGACGGCGACTACCGCGACGACAAGACGTTTGCCGCGCTGGCCGACGCGCTCGGCGAGGCGCACCGCCCGGCCCACTACCTCGCCATCCCACCCAGCCTGTTCCCGACGGTGGTCGAGGGCCTCGGCAAGTCGGGCTGCGCGAAGGACGCGCGCGTCATCGTGGAGAAGCCGTTCGGGCGCGACCTCGCGTCGGCCCAGGAGCTGAACCGTGTCCTGCACCAGGTGTTCCCCGAGCCGTCGATCTTCCGGATCGATCACTACCTGGGCAAGGAGCCCGTGCAGAACCTGCTGTACTTCCGGTTCGCCAACTCGTTCCTCGAGCCGATCTGGAACCGCAACTACATCGAGAACGTACAGATCACCATGGCAGAGAACTTCGGCGTACAGGGCCGGGGGCGTTTCTACGAGGAAGTCGGCGCGCTGCGCGACGTCGTGCAGAACCACATGCTGCAGACGACGGCGATGCTCACGATGGAGCCACCGGTCGGGTTCAGCGACGAGGCGCAGCGGGACGAGAAGGCGAAGGTGTTCCGGGCGATGCGTACGATGTCGCCCGACGACCTGATTCGCGGCCAGTTCATCGGCTACCGCGACGAGGACGGGGTGGCCGCCGATTCCGACGTCGAGACCTTCGCCGCGGTGCGCCTCGCCATCGACTCGTGGCGCTGGGAGGGCGTGCCCTTCTTCATCCGCGCCGGCAAGGAGCTCCCGATCACCGCCACTGAGGTGCTCGTCGAGTTCCACAAGCCGCCCCAGCACGTGTTCGCCGATGACGAGCCTCATCCCGAGGATGCCAACTACGTGCGCTTCCGGCTCGGTCCCGACACGGTCGAGATCGCGTTCGGTGCCCGCTCGAAGGTCCCGGGCGAGCAGTTCGTGGGCAAGCAGGTGGAGCTCGAGGTGTGCAGCCAGGAGTCGGAGGACGCCCCGCCGTACGAGCGCCTGCTCGGCGACGCCATGGAGGGGAAGGCGCTGCTGTTCGCCCGCGAGGACGGCGTCGAGGAGACCTGGCGGATCGTGGAGCCCGTGCTCACCGACCACGGCCCCGCCCACCCGTACGAGCCCAAGACGTGGGGCCCCGGCGAGGCCGACGCGCTGCTCCCGGCGGGCGAGTTCTGGCACGATCCCGCCCCGTGAGCCAGGGGTCGCTGTGGCTCGTGCGCCACGGAGAGACCGAGTGGTCGGCGTCGGGCCAGCACACCGGGAGCACCGACATCCCCCTCACCGAGCGGGGCGAGGAGGAGGCGGAGTCGCTGGGTCAGCTCGTCGGGCGCCTCCGTGACGGCCGGTCGTTCGCGCAGGTGCTGACGAGCCCGATGAGCCGTGCGCTCGAGACGTGCCGCCTCGCCGGCTACGGCGAGGCCGCCCACACGACCGACGACCTCCGCGAGTGGGACTACGGCGACTACGAGGGGCGCACGACCGCCGACATCCGCAAGGAGCGGCCGGGGTGGACGCTCTTCGACGACGGCGTCCCGAACGGGGAGACGGCCGCCGAGGTCGGCGCCCGAGCCGACCGGGTGCTCGCGGCCGCGACCGCGGCCGGTGGCGACGTGGCGCTGTTCGCCCACGGGCACATCCTGCGCGTGGTCGCGGCCCGCTGGCTCGACCTCCCGCCCGACGACGGGCGGCGCTTCGGCCTCGACACCGCCACCGTGAGCGTGCTCGGCCACGAGCGCGAGGTGCGCGTGCTCCGGCTCTGGAACCAGCCCAGCGCGGTGCGCTAGGCAGGGCGGGTGCCGGTCGAGCCCGTTTCCACCCCGAACGCCCCGCCGGTGGCGGGCCCGTACTCGCCGGCCGTGCGGGCGGGCGACTGGATCGTCCTCGCCGGCCAGGTCGGCTTCGACCCCGGTACGGGAGCGCTCGCACCGGGAGGCGCCGGCGCCCAGACCCGCCAGGCGATGGCCAACATCGCGACGGTGCTGGACGACTGCGGCGCCTCGTTCGCCGACGTCGCCAAGACCACCATCTTCGTCACCGACATCGCCGAGTTCGGCGCGGTCAACGAGGCCTACGGTGAGGCGCTCGGCGAGCACCGGCCCGCCCGCTCGACCGTGCAGGTGGGGGCGCTGCCCGCGGGCGCGAGCGTCGAGATCGAGATCTGGGCCCATCTCCCCGCCTGACGGAATGCCGCCCCGCGCGCTCCCGTTGCTGGTCGTGTGATGCTCGCCCTGGTCGCCGCCCCCGGACGCCCGGGCAACGTCGAGCTGCGGGAGGTCGCCGAGCCGGAGCCCGGCGCCCACGAAGCCCTGGTCGCAGTGCGGGCGGTGTCGCTCAACCGGGGCGAGGTACGCACGCTCTCCACCGCCGCCGACGGCTGGCGCCCGGGTTGGGACGTCGCCGGCGAGGTCGTGACGGCGGCGGCCGACGGCACCGGCCCGGCCGCCGGCGAGCGAGCTGTGGGCCTCGTCTTCGGCGGGGGCTGGGCGGAACGCGTCGCCGTCAACACGAGCGTGCTCGTCCCGATCCCCGACGCGCTGAGCTTCCCGGCGGCGGCGACGCTCCCGGTCGCGGGGCTCACCGCGCACACCGCGCTCGGGATCGGCGGCGTGATCGACGGGCGGCGCGTGCTCGTGACGGGCGCGGCCGGCGGCGTCGGCCGGTTCGCGGTGCAGCTCGCCGCCCACGGGGGCGCGAAGGTCACGGCGGTGGTGGGGAGCCGGGAACGGGGCGAGGGTCTGGCGGAGCTCGGCGCCACCGACGTCGTCGTCGGGATGCCCACCGATGGCGGGTTCGACCTGGTGCTCGACGCGGTCGGCGGCGGCACCTTGGGTACGGCGCTCCGGCTGCTGGCTGCGGACGGCACTGTCGTGTCGTACGGCACCGCCTCGGGCGAGCCCACCACGTTCGACGCGAGCGTGTTCCGGGAGAAGGGTGGCTCGACGCTGTACGGCCTCCAGCTGGCCCACGAGCTCGCCAAGACGGGCGCGGCGGTGCGCGACCTCGCCTATCTTGCCGGGCTGACCGCCACCAGGCGCCTCGATCCACAGATCAGTGTCGTCGCCGACTGGAGTGAAGCTGCGGGCGTAACGCGCGCGCTGCTCGACCGACAGGTGAGAGGCAAGGCCGTACTGCTGACCGGAGGCGAGCCATGACCGACCAGGTGACGAAGACAGAGGAAGAGTGGCGCGAGCAGCTCACCCCGGAGCAGTACCAGGTGCTGCGCCAGGCCGGCACCGAGCGCGCCTTCACCGGCAAGTACTGGGACTGCCACGACGACGGCATGTACCGGTGCGCGGGCTGCGGAGCGCCGCTGTTCGGCTCCGACACGAAGTTCGAGTCGGGCACCGGCTGGCCCAGCTTCACGGAGCCGGCCGTCGCCGATGCCGTCGAGCTCCGCGAGGACCGTAGCCACGGGATGGCGCGCACCGAGGTGGTGTGCCGCCGGTGCGGCGGCCACCTTGGCCACGTGTTCCCCGACGGTCCGGGCCCCACCGGGCAGCGCTACTGCATCAACTCCTGCTCACTCGAGCTCGACCGCGACATCGAATGAGCCCCGCGCCCGCCGGCACCGACGCCGCCGGCGAGATCGCCTTCGGCACCGCCGCGGGCCGGTGGGTGATCCTGGCGGCGATCCTGGGATCGGGCATCGCCTTCCTCGACTCCACCGTGGTCAACGTGGCCCTCCCCGCGATCGAGGACGACCTCGGCGGCGGCCTCTCCGGTCTGCAATGGACCGTCGACGGGTACCTGCTCACGCTGGGCGCGCTGCTCCTGCTCGGCGGCGCCCTCGGCGACGAGTACGGCCGCCGCCTCATGTTCGTGATCGGCCTCGTCGCGTTCACCGCGGCGTCGCTGCTGTGCGGCCTCGCGCCCAACATCGGCTCGCTCATCGGCGCCCGCGCGCTCCAGGGGGTGGGCGGCGCGCTGCTCGTTCCGGGGAGCCTGGCGCTGATCTCGTCGAGCTTCCGGGAGGAGGACCGGGGTGCTGCGATTGGGTTGTGGTCGGGGCTCACCGGCGTGTCGCTCGCACTCGGCCCCTTCCTCGGGGGCTGGCTCGTCGACGCGGTGTCGTGGCGACTCGTGTTCCTGATCAACGTGCCGCTGGCAGCGGCGGCGGTGTGGGTAGCGATCCGGCACGTGCCCGAGAGTCGCGACCCGGACGCGTCCGGGCAGCCCGACTTCGTCGGCGCCGCCATCGCCACGCTCGGCCTCGGTGGGGTGGTGTACGCGCTCATCGAGGGACCGAGTCGCGACTGGGGACCGGCGACCATCGTCACCGGGCTCGTCGGGGCGGGCGCGCTGGTAGCGTTCCCACTGGTCGAGCGCCGGCGTGCGCATCCGCTCGTCCCGCTCGGCATCTTCCGTTCACGACAGTTCTCGGGCGCGAACCTCACGACGTTCGCGGTGTACGCGGCTCTGAGCGTGGCGACGTTTCTGGTCGTCATCAACCTGCAGACCGTGTTCGACTACTCGGCAATCGAGGCGGGGACCGCGCTGCTGCCGCTCACCGTGCTGATGCTGTTGCTGTCGTCGCGCATGGGACGGCTCGCGCAACGGGTGGGCCCGCGCCTGCCCATGACGGCGGGCCCGATCGTGCTCGCCGTTGGCCTCGTGATGCTCAGCCGGATGGACCCGGGAGACGCCTACCTGACCGGCGTGCTCCCGGGCATGGTCGTGCTCGGTCTCGGGCT
The DNA here is from genome assembly GCA_036374115.1 of Acidimicrobiia bacterium. Taxonomy (GTDB): domain Bacteria; phylum Actinomycetota; class Acidimicrobiia; order IMCC26256; family JACDBD01; genus JACDBD01. The sequence continues at coordinate 8,803 of DASUUL010000311.1, forward strand.
CGCCATCACGGTGGCGCCGCTCACCACCGCGGTGCTCGCGGCGGTCGACCCCGGCCACGTCGGGGTCGCGTCGGGCCTGAACAACGCGGTGGCGCGCGTGGCGGGCCTCCTGGCGGTCGCGGTGCTGCCCGCCGCCGTCGGCATCGACGCGGGTGACACCGGCGCGGCGTTCTCCGACGGCGTCGGGCGCGCGCTCCTGGTGGCGGCAGCGCTCGGGGTGGCCGGCGGGATCGTCTCGGCGGTCACGATCCGGCGAGCGACGCCGCAGCGCCCGATGACGCAGGCGGCGATCGACCAGCCGTGCCATCCGGCGGAGTGCGCCGAGGAGGTCGCCGCTTAGCCGCCGCCGTCGAGGCGCTTCTCGAACCAGTGGTGCGCGTAGGGCTCGTCGTTGAACGCGTCGACCTCGACGTAGCCCGCGGAACGGTAGAGCGCGATTGCCTCGGTGAGATTCCGGTTCGTCTCGAGTCGGGCGACGGTG
>DASUUL010000312.1:0-8046 GCA_036374115.1 Acidimicrobiia bacterium
CGGCGTCATCGTGATCATCGGAGGCTGGCTCTTCATACCGATGGCGTTGTTCGCGCTGTGGGTACTCGTGGTGAGCATCGTGATGCTGCGAGCTCCCAGCGCGGCGACGACCACCTGAGTCCTTCGTAGGGCCCCCCATACTGCTCGGTCTCGGGTCACGGTCGAAGGGGGTGGATACCACTGCGTCAACGAGCACAAGTGCCGTAGCGGCGGTCCCGTCCTGGTCAGGTCGTGCGCGACCGGAAAGGGGAATCTGTGCGGTTTCATTGACAGAACGGAGATGCGATGGAGAAAGCAACCGTCGAGGCGATGCTCACCCGCATGTTCCGAGAGATGGACCCAGACGTCGAGTACGCGATGCGGCACCCCGACTTCCAGGCAGACATGCCGCAGTCCGGCGAGCGGTTCTCCAGTCGAGAGAAGCTGAGGGCGATGCAGCGCGCGTTCCCTGATCCACCGAAGATCACGCTCCGCCGGGTGGTAGGTGAAGGCGATGTCTGGGTCGCCGAAGCGAGCTCCGACTACAGCGGTACGCGCTACCACACCGTTTTGATCCTCGAGATGCGCGATGACCGGATCCTTCGGGAGACGCGGTATTACGCCGAACCGTTGGAGGCGCCCAGCTGGCGTGCCGAATGGGTCGAGAGCATGCCGGAGAGCTGAACGGCAGAACTGCCGATACCACATTGACCCCTGGGCACAGAACGCGCGCCCCGAACATCATCAGAGCAGCGCCGCCCAGCGCGCCCTATCTGCACGAATGCGTCGGCCCCGATATCCACGAATCCCCCTCCATTAGGTACGTCGAGTGAACTCTGTCGGTGGCGACCGAACCCACCGTTCAGGTGCCCGGAACCGTCCTACAAGGGCCGGTACGTGAGGCGTCCCGTGCGAAATTCGGGGGAGCTCACCGATGATTTCGCGTGAGCATGCCGGTCGCAACGGGTTCGCCCCGGTGAGAGGAGTGCGCGGTGAAGGTCGAGACCGTCCGAGCCATGTTCCGGAGCTATCTGACGCAGGACCGTGACACCGCCGATCGGCTGCTCGCCGACGAGTTCGTCTTCACGAGCCCGTACGACGACCACATCGACAAGACGGCGTTCTTCGAGCGCTGCTTCCCCACGGCGGACCGCTTCGTCACCCACGAGATGCTCGACGTCGTGCCGGCCGACGGCGACGACGTGTTCGTCATGTACGAGTACGAGCTGACGACGGGCGCGCGCCACCGCAACGTCGAGGTGCTCACGGTTCACGACGACCAAATCACCGAGACGCAGGTCTTCTTCGGCGGGCGCGTCCACTGAGGCGCGCGGCCGCGCACCGGCCCGGTTTCGCGACGTCGAATCCACCACTCGTTCCCCCTCCCTGGAGGGTCTTGACGATCCCCGGGCCGTCTGAAAATATCATTTTCGATGGCGCAAAGCTCGGTTGCGGACGAGCTCGTCGAGCGGGCGACCGGGCGGGCCCGGGAGAAGTCGGCGGGGGAGGTCGAGCGCCTCCTCGCCGCCGCGGAGGCCGTGCTCGCCGACCGGGGCTACGCCCGCCTGCGCGTCGACGACGTGTTGGCCGGGGCCGGCCTCTCCACCCGGGCGTTCTACCGGCACTTCCAGGGCAAGTCGGAGCTGTTCCTCGCGCTCTTCGACCGGGAGATGCACCGGGCCGACGAACGGCTCCGGGCAAAGGTCGCCGCCGCCCCCGATCCCGAGGCGGCCGTGCGGGCGTGGATCGGGGCGACACTCGCGCTCGCGTACGAACCCCGCCTGGCCCGTCGTACCCGGCTGTTCCTCGCCGAGCGGCACCTGGTGGCGAGCGAGTTCCCCGCCGAGGTAGCGCGCTGCGTCCGCTTGTTGCTCGGGCCGCTCGAGGAGGCGATCGCCGCCGGCCGTGACACCGGTGTGTTCCCGGGCGCCGACGCGGGTGCGGACGCGCTCGCCATCCATCATCTGTGCTCCGGGATCACCACCGACCGTCTCCTGGGCATGGGCGAGCTCTCGCGTGCGGATGCCGGCGCACTCGTGGAGCGCTTCGCGCTCACGACGCTGAGGGGCAGGCGATGAACGACGATCGACTGCGCGGGCGCGCCTGCGTGGTGGGTATCGGCCGTTCGGCCTACGCCAAGCGCGGCGCCCTGGCGCACGAAGGCACGCTGCGCCTCGCGCTCCACGCCATCCACGACGCCTGCGCCGACGCGGGCCTGGATCCGAGCGAGATCGACGGCTTCTCCTCCTACTCCGACGACGCCGCTCACCCGTCGATGCTCCAGATGGCCCTCGGCTCGCGCCGGGTCCGGTACGCGGGGATGGTGTGGGGCGGCGGGGGCGCGGGCATGGGCGGCGCGTTCGCCAACGCCGCCATGGCGGTGGCCACCGGCGTGGCCGAGCACGTCGTCGTGCTCCGCAGCATCAGCCAGGCCGAGGGCGCCCGCTTCGGGCGGTCGCTCGCCGGTCTCGCGGGGCGGCTCCCGGCACCGTTCGGGTATGCCCTCCCGTTCGGGCTCATGTCGCCGGCGCAGATGTTCGCCCTCCCGGCGCGGCGCCACATGGAGGTGTACGGCACCACCGTCGACCACTTCGCCGAGGTGTCGGTGAACGCCCGCCGGAACGGCGCCACGAACCCCGACGCGATCTTCCGCACCGAGGTGACCGTGAGCGACCACCACAACTCGCGGATGGTGTCCGATCCGTTGCGCCTGCTCGACATCTGCATGGAGAGCGACGGTGCCGCCGCCGTGATCGTCACCACGCCGGAACGGGCGCGCGACCTGCGCGGCACGCCGGTGTCGGTGCTCGGCGCCGCGGTCGCGGGCGGCTACCGGTGGGGCGAGGGGATGCTGTCGGGTCACAACATGCCCGAGGACGACTACCCGACCGCGGGCCAGCGCGTCTCCGCCGAGGAGGTGTACCGCCAGGCGGGCGTGGGGCCCGACGCCGTCGACGTCGCGATGATCTACGACCACTTCACGCCGCTCGTGTTGATGGGGCTGGAGGACTTCGGGTTCTGCAAGCCGGGGGAGAGCGGCCCGTTCGTCGCCGACGGCAACATCCGGCGCGAGGGATCGCTGCCCGTGAACACCCACGGCGGGAACCTCGCCGAGGTGTACCTCCACGGCATGACCCACGTGCTCGAGGCGGTCCGCCAGCTGCGGGGCACGTCGTGCAACCAGGTCGACGGCGCCGAGGTCGCCCTCGTGGTCGCCGGCGCCGGCCCCACCCCGTCGGGCGCCATCGTCCTGTCGTGCTGACTCGTGCCGGGGGAAGCGGGGGCCGGAGAACCGGAGAAGAGGACAGGGAGAGGGAGAGGGATGACGCAGATGGAGCTGGTGAACAGCGCCGACTCGCACGTGGTCGAGCCGCTCGACCTGTGGGTGCAACGGCTCCCCCCGCACCTCAAGGAGCGGGCGCCGCGCATCGAGGAGGTCGACGGGCGCTGGGTGTTCCTCGTCGAGGGCGTCCCGCCCCGCAAGATGGGCGGCCCGTCCACCGAGAAGGGCGCGGGCGCCCGCACGAAGGAAACCACCGGCTTCCGCCCCGGCGGCTCCGACCCCGACCTGCGGGCGAAGGACCTCGACGAGGACGGCGTGTGGGGCGAGGTGCTGTACCCGACGATCGCGCTGTTCGGCTACATGATCCCGGATCCGGAGCTGCGGTGGGCGAGCGCGCGCGCCTACAACGACTGGCTCGCCGAGACGTTCGCAGCCGCGTCGACCCGCTTCGCGGGCGCGGCGATGATCCCGATCCAGGAGGTCGACACCGCCGTCGCCGAGATCGAGCGCGTGGCCGGTCTCGGGTTGCGCTCGGTGATGCTGCCGATGCAGGCCCCCGCCGACGCCCCCTACAACACCGATCGGTACGACCCGGTGTGGGCCGCGGCCCAGGCGCACGGCATGCCGGTGAGCTTCCACGTGGGCACGGGCGCGAACCCCGTCCACGAGCGCGGGCCGGGCGGGGCGGTGATCAACTACGTCGAGGTCGGTCTGGGCGCGCAGCGCACCCTCGCGTACCTCGCCGCGTCGGGCGTGCTCGAGCGCTTCCCCGACCTGCACGTGGTGATGGTCGAGTGCGGCGCCGGGTGGCTGTCGTGGCTGATGGAGCGCATGGACGAGGCGTTCGAGGAGCACGCCGGCTGGGTGAACCCCAAGCTCGCCGAGCCGCCCAGCTTCTACGTGCGCCGCCAGGGCCACGTCACGTTCGGCAACGACGGCGCCGGCGTGGTCAACCGCGACTTCACCGGCGTCGAGCCGCTCCTGTGGGCGTCCGACTACCCGCACCCGGAAGGCACCTGGCCGCACACGCAGGAGACGCTGGCGCGCATCTTCGCCGGGGTCGACGCCGCCGAACGCCGCCGCATCACCTTCGACACCACCGCCCGGCTCTACGGGCTCGAGCTCCCAGCCGGAGCCACCCGGTGAGCGCGCTCCGCGAGGGCGCGCCCTACCTCCCGCCCGGGTTGCCGCTCCCGCCGGTCGACCGCACCAACGCCGGCTTCTGGCGCGCCGCCGCCGAGGGGCGCCTCGACGTGCAGCGCTGCACCGCCTGCGGCGCTCACCGGCACCCGCCCACGGAGGGGTGCTACCGGTGCCGCAGCCTCGACTGGGCGTGGGACACCCTGCCCGGCACGGGCCTGGTCTTCACCTACACCTGGGTCGTGCAGCCGTTGCACCCCGCGGTCGAACCCGTGACCCCCTACAACGTCACGGTCGTGGAGGTCGACGGCACGGAGGGTGAGGCCGTGCGCCTCGTCACCAACGTCGTCGACGCCACCGAGGCCACCCTCCGTGTGGGTGCGGCCGTCACCCTCGCCTGCGACCGCCTCGACGACGAGGTCGGGCTCCCGAGGTTCCGCCTCGCGCCCTGACGGCCGCCCGCCGTGCCCGCCGCCGCGGTGCCGATCGGGACATACTGGGCGCTTCCCGATCACCGGAGGGCGGCCACCGGCCGTCCCCGAGCCGTCGTCGCCCAGCGGACAGGAGGACCCCGCGCGTGGCCGTCGCCCACCCGCAGACGCCGAACCGAGCCCGAGCGGGCACCTATGCGGGCCTCTTCATGGTGACGATGGCGACGCTGATGTACGAGATCGCGCTCACGCGGATCTTCAGCGTGACGATGTGGTACCACTTCGCCTTCGTCGCGATCTCGGTGGCGCTCTTCGGGCTCACCGTGGGCGCGCTGCTCGTGTACCTCCTGCCGAACCGGTTCACCGAGGCACGCGTCAAGCGCGACCTCTGGTTGTTCTCGCTCCTGTTCGGCGTCGCGGTCGCGATCTGCATCGCGGTGCAGCTGTGGATCAAGTTCGTTCCCCACTTCACGCTCGGCGGCGTGGCGTCCGTCGTCGCGACGTGCGTGCTGATCTCGATCCCGTTCGTGCTCAGCGGCGTCGTCGTGTCGCTCGCGCTCACGAAGTTCCCCGATCGCGTCAACCGGCTCTACGCCGCCGACCTGGTGGGCGCGGCCCTCGGGTGCGTGATCCTCCTCGTGGCGTTCTCGATGCTCGACGGGCCCAGCCTCGTGGTCGGCATCGGCGCGGTCGCGGCGGTCGGCGCCATCTTCTTCGCCCTCGATCTCTCGAGCCGCCGTGCCGTCGCGCTCGCCGGTGTGGCGGTGGTCGTGCTCGGCGGCGTCGCCGTGTTCAACAACGAGATGCACTCACGCGGTGACCCGTTCCTCCGCGTCCGGTGGGCGAAGGAGGCCGAAGACCCCAAGCACGACTACGAGCGCTGGAACGCGTACTCCCGCGTCACCGTCGACGGCGATCCCGAGCTGCCGCTGCCGCCCTTCAGCGTCGGGCTCAGTACCGAGACGCCCGACGGCTTCCTGGTGCCCCAGCTGAGCATGCTGATCGACAGCACCGCCGGCACGGTGCTCACCGGCTACGACGGCGACCCCGAAACCACCGATTTCCTCCGCTACGACGTCACCAACCTCGCGCACTTCGCGCGCAACGACGCCGACGTGCTCGTGATCGGCGTCGGCGGCGGCCGCGACGTGCTCTCGGCGCTCGAGTTCGAGCAGCAGTCGGTGACCGGGGTCGAGATCAACGCCGACATCCTCGACATCACCAACAACGTGTTCGGCGACTTCACCGGTCGTCTCGACCGCGACCCGCGGGTGGACTTCGTGCGTGACGAGGCGCGGAGCTACCTCGCCCGCACCGACACCCGGTACGACATCATCCAGATCTCGCTCATCGACACGTGGGCGGCCACGTCGGCCGGGGCCTACGCGTTGAGCGAGAACTCGCTGTACACCACCGAGGCCTGGGACGAGTTCTTCGCCAGCCTGGCGCCGGGCGGGATCCTGTCGGTGTCGCGCTGGTACGCGACCGTCGAGAGCGACGAGCCGCTCGAGATGTACCGCACGACCGCGCTGGCGGCACAGGCGCTCAAGGACCGGGGCGTCGAGAACCCCCGCGATCACATGCTCATCTACCGCGGGCCGCCGAGTCAGTTCGGTGTGAGCATCGCCACGCTCCTGGTGAGCCCGGAGCCCTTCTCCGTCCGTGACGTGGCCGTGATGCGCGAGAACACCCGCCGGCTCGACTTCACGCCGATCCTCACGCCCGACGACGCCTTCACCGAGCACTTCGCCAACCTCACCGTGCCGGAGGGACCGGGCGCCGAGGTCGACCGGTTCCGGGCCAACATCTCACCGCCCACCGACAACCAGCCGTTCTTCTTCCAGATGCAGTCGCTGAGCACGCTCTTCGACCGCGGCGGCGGGCTCGGCGACACCCCCGTGAGCCAACCCGTGGTGGTGCTCGCGATGCTCGCGCTCACCGTGCTCGGCCTGGCGTTCGTGTGCATCGTCGTGCCGCTGCTGCTCACCACCAAGCGCACCGCGCACCGCGGGATGCTCCCGCACTACGGCTACTTCGCCGGCATCGGTCTCGGGTTCCTGCTCATCGAGATCGCCCAGCTCCAGCGCCTCAGCATCTTCCTGGGCCATCCGACCTACGCCCTCAGCGTCGTGCTGTTCTCGGTACTGCTGTTCAGCGGCGTGGGGAGCATGCTCACGGAGCGGTTCGTGCGCCTCGACCGGCCGGTCTCGCTCGTCGCGCCCCTGTTCGTGCTGCTCGTGGTGGTGACGGCGTTCGGCTTCTTGACCCCCGCCGTGATCCAGCGATTCGACGGCGCCACCACGCCGATGCGCATCGCGATCGCGGTCGCGCTGCTCATGCCCCTCGGTCTGGTGATGGGGATGCCGTTCGCGATCGGGATGCGCTCGGCGGCGAGCCGGCCCAACGCGCCCACCGCCTTCCTGTGGGGGATCAACGGCGCCACCTCCGTGTGCGCATCGGTGTTCGGGGTGGTGATCGCGCTGTTCCTCGGCATCGCGGCGTCGTACTGGGCGGGATGCCTCGCGTACGTGCTCGCGGCCGGGTCGATGATCGTGATCACACGGCGGGCGTCGCGGGTGGTGCCCGCCCGGGAGCCCGCGCCGTCCGAGGAGGAGCCGGTGCTGCAGCGGGCGCCGGTCTGATGCCCGACGACCCGAAGTCGTTCTTCCTCTCGCCCGAGATCCACCGCTATCTCGTCGAGCACGGGATGCCACCCGACGAGGTGCAGCGCGCCTTGATCGACGAGACCGCCTCCCTCGGCGGGATCGCGATGATGCAGATCGCGCCCGAGCAGGGCGCGTTCATGACCCTGCTCACCCGGCTGGTGGGCGCCCGGTCCGCCGTCGAGGTCGGCACGTTCACCGGCTACTCCGCCCTCGCCATCGCCCGGGGCCTTCCCGACGACGGGCGGCTCCTGTGCTGCGACGTGAGCGAGGAGTGGACGGCCATCGGGCGGCGCCACTGGGAACGGGCCGGTGTCGCCGCCAGGATCGACCTGCGGATCGGCCCCGCGCTCGACACCCTCCGAACCCTGCCGCCCCAGGAGACGGTCGACCTCGCGTTCATCGACGCCGACAAGCCCAACTACCCGCTCTACTACGAGGAGCTCCTCGCCCGGCTGCGCCGCAACGGGTTGATCCTCGTCGACAACACCCTCTGGAGCGGCAACGTGGTCGACGACTCGGTCACCGACGAGGACACGGTCGCCCTGCG
>DASUUL010000313.1:0-2216 GCA_036374115.1 Acidimicrobiia bacterium
GCTCGATCTCAAGTACGAGACGATGCGAGCGGCCCAGGCCGGCGACGCCTTGAGCGTGCGCGGCGAGGTCGTCCGCCTCGCGCGCCAGGTCGCCTACGTGGAGTCGTGGGTGCGTGACAGCGGGGGCGAGCTCGTCTCGCGCGGCACGGGCACGTTCTTCGTCCGCCGCAAGGAGCCGGCGGCGGGCTGAGACGGCGACGCCGCGCTAGGAGGCCGTCGCCGTGGTGCGCTCGCGCCGCGCGCTACGCGGCGCCGGCAGCATCGTGAACGAGAACGTCGATCCTCGGCCGACCTCACTCTCCACCCAGATGCGGCCACCCTGCAGCTCGGTGAAACGGCTCGCGATCGCGAGCCCGATCCCGGTCCCGACGCTGGAGCCGTTGCCGCCCGACTGGTAGAAGCGGTCGAAGATCCGGCGCTGCTCCTCGGGAGCGATGCCGATGCCCCGGTCGGCAACCGCGATCACGACGCTCCCCCGATCGGCGCGGGCGCGCACCTCGATCGGCGTCCCGGCCGGGGAGAACTTCGCCGCGTTCGTGAGGAGGTTGACGAGCACGTGTGCGAACGCGGCCGTATCGGCGAGCATCACGAGCTCCACCGGGACGTCGACCTCGACGGGATGCTCCTCGAGCACGGGCGCGAGGTCGCCCAGAACTTCCTCGACGGTTTCCCGCACCACCAGCGGGCGGGGATCCACATCGATCTGGTTCGCGTCGATGCGGGCGAAGTCGACGAGCTGGTCGACGAGGCGCGACAGATCGCCGGCATTCCCCGAGGCCCGCTCGAGCAGGTCACGCCGGCGCTCCTCCGGGAAGCGATCCCAGTGCAAGAGAACCGTGTCGACGAAGCCCTTCACCGCGGTGAGCGGCGTCCGCAGCTCGTGCGACACCATCCCGAGGAACTCGCCCTTGAGCCGGTCGGCCTCGGCGAGCTCCTCGGCCGCCTGGCGCTGCTGGTCGTACGCGTCGCTCAAGCGGACGAGGACCTCGCGCCGGGCCCGCCGGTAGGTGTGCACGCGGGGGCTGGCGCCGAGCAGCGCCACGGCGGCGCCGACGGTGAGGAGCAACAGGTTGGTGCGTCCTCCCGCGGCGGCCGTGATCCGTTCCGTGATGGAGCTGCCGCCGGAGGCGGTGCTCGCCGCACCGGAGGCGGGTTCGCCCCCGCCGCCGGGGCCGGCCCCGTCGGGCGCCTCGTCGCCCTCGACACCGCCGGGTACCGGTGCCGGGGCCGGCGCGGGCGGAGCGGGTGCGGGCGCGGGCACGGTCTCGGGCGCGGGTGCGGGTGCCGGCCCCGGCGCCGGCGCCGGTGCGAGCTGGGGCACGGGGAGCCCCTCGACGATCTGCTCGGTCGTGCCACCGACCCCGCCGAGGAGCTCCTCCGTGGCGCCCCCCACCCCGCCGAGGAGCTGCTCGCCCGTGTCGCCCACCCCGCGGAGGATCTCCTCCAAGGTGGGGAGCTCGGGGGGCGGGAGCGTGGGGGGCGGCGGGAGCGTGGGCAGCGGACCGCGTGCTGCCGTCGGGGGGACGGCGTCGGCCGTCGGGGCGGCGGCGGTGAGCATCGTCGCGACCACCGCCGCGGCTCCCGCTGCCGCAGCCGCGGTCGCCGCCAGGAGGCGCCGGGTCGTGCCTCCGCCGATCAACGCTGCGTCACCTCGGAGAGTTGCCGGTCGGCGGCCCCGGCCGCCGGCAACGAGAACGAGAAGGTGGCGCCGGAGCCGCCGTGGCGGTCCACCCAGATGCGACCGCCCTGGAGCTCGGTGAAGCGCTGCGCGATGGTCAATCCGATGCCGGTGCCGGGTCGGGCGGCTGCCGTCTGGGGCGCCTGGTAGAAGCGTTCGAAGACCCGGTCGTGGTCTTCGGGCCCGACGCCGGGCCCGTCGTCGGAGACCGAGAGCACCACCTCGTCGTCGGCCGCGCGGCCCGAGATGGCGATACAGGTGCCCGCCGGGGAGAACTTCGCCGCGTTGGTGAGGAGGTTGGCGAGGATCTGGCTCACCGCATTCTCGTCGGCCGTCACCGCGAGCGTCGCTGCGACCTCGACCTCCACGCGGTGCTCCGCCAGCGCCGGCGCAAGTGAACCCACGGCGGCATCCACGACGGCGCGGGCGGTGAGAACCTGCGGGCGCAGGCGCACCCGGTCGGCGTCGATGCGGGCGAAGTCGAGCAGCTGGCCGACGAGGCGGTTGAGGTCGTCGGCGTTCCCCGAGGCGCGCGTCA
>DASUUL010000314.1:0-5905 GCA_036374115.1 Acidimicrobiia bacterium
GCGGAGAAGTCGACCGCGATGATGTCGCCGGAGTAGTGCCACGGTGGCGGCGTGAGGATCGCGGCGCGGCCGGTGTCCGACTGCGGCAGCGTCCAACCCTGGAGCGTCATCGAGCCTCTCCCTTCCCCTCGGCCTCGAACCAGACGTGGACCTGGCCCGTGCCCACCGAGTTCTCGTACTCCGACAGCTGCACTCCGCGCCCCCGCCACTGCCGCCCGCCCATCGCACCTGCCGGCACGAGGTAGTGCCCGAAGAGGCCCTCGGGCGAGTGCCGGCGGAACTCCGGGTAGAAGTCGATGACACCCGCGTGGTCGCCGGCGGCCCAGAGCTCGAGCACGTGGCCATCCGCCTCCCGCGCAGCGTCGGAGATCACGTCGTCGGGGTCGTACGCCATGTGGTCGGCAAGCTCGCGCAGGGGCCAGAACCGGTGGCTCATCCCCCCGCTCCCGAGGAGGGCCACCCGGCGGTCGCTCTGCCCGACGGCATCGGCGAGCGTGGCGCCGAGCTCGAGGAAGTCTTCCGCCGCCGCCGTCTGGCAGATCCCGATCGAGAGAACCTGCTCGTCGCGATGCAGCCAGTGCACGAGGTTGAGCGTCGGATAGTGATGCGGCAGGGTCGTGGTCGTCACGTTGGTGGTCGGCACCCCCCGCTCCTTCGCGATCGCATGCACGGTCTCCGCCAGGCGCGGAGCGCCCGCATAGTCGTACTCGTAGTCGCAGATCACCCGAGGGACCTCTTCGGACGTGAACACGCCGCGGTGGTGCTCCTGCCCGGCGAGGACGTGCTCGAAGGTCGTGAACCAGTGGGTGTCGACGATCACGAAGGTGTCGGCGCCGGCGGCGTCGAGACGGGTCCGCACCTCGTCGAACCCGGCGACGAGGGTGGTGTCCCGCCCGTGGCCGAGACGCACCCGCTGCTCCGCCGGGAGCATGATCGTGGGCTGGTGACCGAGCACGGCCGCGCCGACGATCTCACCCATCGACGCTCTCCCCGGTGAACGAGCCCCGTCGCACCGAGACGTTCTTCACGTCGCAGTAGAAGTCGAAGCTCCACTCGCCCCCCTCGCGGCCGATTCCGGAGATTCCCGTCCCGCCGAATGGTGCCGCGAGGTCGCGCACGAAGAAGCAGTTCACCCACACCGTGCCCGCCCTGACGGCTCCCGCGACCCGCAGGGCGCGATCCTCGTCGGTCGTGAAGACGGTGGCCGCCAGCCCGTAGTCGGTGCCGTTGGCCAGCTCGACAGCCTCGCTCTCCGTGCCGAACCGGTGCCAGGTCAGGACCGGACCGAAGACCTCCCGCTGCACCACCTCGCTGTCGGGCGCGGCGTCGGTGAGCAGGGTCGGCGCGTAGAACAGGCCGCCCCGATCGTGGGGACCACCGCCGAACAGGGGCCGGGCGCCCGCCGCCACCGCCCGGTCGACGAACCCGGAGACGCGCTCGAAGTGGTCGGGATGGATGAGCGGGCCGACTCGGGTCGCGAGGTCGCGCGGGTCACCGACGGGCAGCCGGTCCACCGCGGCGCGCACACGCTCGAGAAAGTCGTCGGCGATGCCGTCCTCCACGAGCACGCGCGTCCCGGCGAGGCACACCTGACCCGCATTGACGTACTGACCCGCCACCTCCTTCGCCGCCGCATCGAGGTCCGCATCCGCGAACACGACGAAGGGCGACTTCCCCCCGAGCTCGAAGCTCACCGGCGTGAGGGTCTCGGCCGCGGCGCCCATGATGCGACGACCGGTCTCGGGTGACCCGGTGAAGCTGATGCGGTCGATCCCCGGGTCGTCGACGAGCGCCGCGCCCGCCGTCTCGCCCGTGCCCTGCACGACGTTGAGCACACCCGCCGGCACGCCGGCCTCGGCGGCCAGGTCGGCGAGCAGCGAGCAGGTGAGCGGCGCCCACTCCGGCGGCTTCAACACGACCGTGTCGCCGGCAGCGAGCGCGGGTCCCACCTTCCAGGTCGACAGCATCAACGGCGCGTTCCACGGGGTGACGAGCGCAGCCACCCCGGCGGGCTCGTAGCGCACGTGATTGTCACAGACCGGTCCCACGATCGTGTCGTGCGAGAGCCTGCAGGCGAGGTCGGCGAAGAACTCGATGTTGTGGGCGGCACGGTTGACGACGTTCTTGGTGTTACCGAGGAGGAGCGATCCGTTGTCCTCGGTCTCGACGCGGGCGAGGTCCTCGCGCCGGGTGCGTACTCGCTCGGCGAGGCGGACGAGGATCTCGTGACGCCCCGACGGCCCCAGTTCGGCCCACGCGGGGAACGCGCCCCGTGCGGCCTCGACGGCGGCATGCACCTCGGCCGGGCCGCCGGCGGCGACGTCGGCGAGGTGCCGGTCGTCGATCGGTGACCGGACCTCGAAGCGCGCGTCCCCCGACGACGGCACCCGCTCGCCCGCGATCCAATGGTCCGTCGGCACCGCTATCCCGGCCACGGTGGCCGTGGCTGCGCTCACGCCAGGACCGTATCGACGAGCGAATCGCCGATCTCACGCTTGGCCGCCAGGTGCGCGAGCTGGTACGTGCGGGTCGCGGACGCGAGGTAGTAGCGCTCGTACAGCTCGTTGCGCTCGCCGAGTGCGGACGCGGCGAAGTCCCACGCCGCGCGGAACAAGCCCACACGCTCGTGCGCGTCCACGCCGTCGGCTCCCTGGAAGTAGCGCGCGACGAAGCCGGCCAGCTCGGGATCGTCGAAATCGGCCGCCGCCGGCGTCGCCAGGAGGTTGTGCGACCCGATCAGCTTCAGGATCTCGTTGACCCGGGGGAACCATCGCGGCAGCGTCGGCCGGAGGGCACGGAACGGTCGCTCGTCGCAGAACCAGGTGCCGTTCCCGCAGTCGGCCGCACCGGCTTCGGCCGCCGCGAGCGCGGAGCGCGTGAGCTCGCCGTAGGTCCACAGCTCCCCGAGCATCTCGTTCGTACCGGCGTCGTTCGCATTGATGGCGTTGGCCATCCGGGTGGCGAGCTCGTACGCGAACTCGAGCTTCACGTGCGCGCGGATGGTGGTCTGCTGCATGACGTTGGCCACCCAGCCGGCCGTCATCACCTTGTTGTAGACCTCGACATCGCCGTCGATGAAGAGCCGGTCGTACGGGACCTCGACATCGTCGAAGACGACGAACGCGTCCTGCTCGTCGAAGCGGCTCGAGAACGGACGGTCGAACCGGCCGTTCCCGGCGGAGAAGCTGTCCCGGCAGAGCACCTTCAGCCCCGGTGTGCTCATGGGCACCACGAACGACAGCGCGTAGCGCGAGGCGTCCTTCGGGATCGGCTGCCCGGTGTACACGAGGAGCTCGTCGGCAAACGGGGCGAGCGTGGCGAGCACCCGCGCCCCGCGAACGACGATGCCGTGCTCGGTGTCGGCGACCTTGTGCAGCGCGACCTCGCCGTTGCCGGCGGCCACCTCCGGCATTCCCTTGTCGACGGTGGGATGCACGATCGTGTGCGTGAGCGCGAGGTCGCGGCGTGACAGCTCTTCCTGGTACGCGACGAGGCGGGCGGCGCCGGCCTCGTTGCGCCCGTCGCCCGCCCACACGTCGGCCCTCCCCGCGAAACCGGCAACGGTGACGTTGAGGTAGTCGGGCGTGCGGCCCATCAGCCCGACGGTGTGCTGCGCGATCCGGCGGAGCGCGACGTGGCGGCGAGCGAGATCGTCGAACGACCGCGGGATGACGTGGCTCGTGCTGCGCAGCTCACCGGTGGCGCCGTCGCGGAGGAGGCAGGCGTCCGTCTCCGCGTGCTGGAGGTCGTAGAGCTCGACCATGGTGCGGAGCGCGCCCGCGAAGGCCGGGTGCTCGGTGACGTCTCCCACCCGCTCGCCCTCGAGCCAGACGGCGCGGTCGTCGCGCAGGCCCTCGAGGTACTCCTTGCCCGTACGCGCTCCCACCGACCCCCCTCGTCCGGCCGCTCACCGCCAAAGTAATTAGAGATCTTATGACCTCGCCGGCGTGACGGTCAACCGCCGCCGGCGGGCCGCTCCGCGAGGAGGCGGTGCAGGAGCTGCGAGAGCGTGCGGGTCTCGGCGCGCGAGAGGGGCGCGAGCCAGGCGCGCTCGCGCTCGTGGTGGCCCTTGAACGCGGTCGCCACCGCGTCGCGCCCCCGGGGCGTGAGCACGACGGCGACCATGCGGCGGTCCGCGGACTCGCGCTTGCGCTCCACGAGACCGTCGCGCTCGAGGGTGTTGAGCACGCTCGAGATGCTCGCCCGCGTGACCCCGGCGAGCCGGGCCAGCACGCGGGGTTCGAGCGAGCCCGCGGCCCAGAGCGCGAAGAGGATCCGGAAGCCGGCCCACGAGAGCCCCCGGGGCCGGTGCACCGCCGACTCCACGTCGGCCGACACCACGTTGGCCAGCCGCATCAGGTTGAACACGACCGCGATCGCGTCGCGGTCGGCGTCGGGCTCGAGCTCGGCGATGCGTTCGAGCACCAGCTCGTCGAAGCCGGCGCGGTCGGGGGCGGCGCGCCCCGAATGCGTCACCGGCTGCTCTGCCATCGGCGCATTCTGCCCGTCCGGCCTGCCGGGTGCGTCGGATACGGTCGCCGGCCGGCTACATGTGGATGCCGCCGTTGGGCTCGAGGGTCTGGCCGGTGAAGAACGAGCTCTCGTCGCAGGCCAGGAACAGCGCCGCCGCCGCCACTTCACCCGGGTCGGCGAGCCGGGAGATCGGCGCGGTGGCGGCGATCATGATCCGGACGGCCTCGTCGATGTCCTTGGTCATCGGTGTGTCGATCGTGCCCGGGCACAGCGCGTTGACACGGATGCCGCGCGATCCGAGCTCGCCCGCGAGCGACCTCGTCAGACCGAGGATCCCGGCCTTCGCGGCGGCGTAGTGCGGAACTCCCGGTTGTCCGAGCAGGGCGCCCGCGCTGGACAGGTTCACGATCGCGCCCCCGCCGGCCGCCTGCATCAACGGAATCGCCGCGCGGCAGCAGAAGAACGTGCCGGACAGGTGCACCGCCAGCATGCGCGACCACGAGTCGTCGGTGATGTGAGGCGTGATGTCCCAGTGGACGTCGCGTGGACCTCCGCCCATGACGTTCGCGAGCACGGCGGTGGCGTTGGCGTTCACGCGTGCCGTCTCCCCGGGCGCGCCCTCCGAGATCCCGGCGTTGTTCACGAGCACGTCGAGACGGCCATGGCGCTCGCGCACGTCGTCGAGCATCGCCTGCACCTCGGTACTGCTCGAGACGTCGGCCGCGACCGCCCAGTGGCCGGCCTCGGAGCGCGGGAGGGCGGCCGCGGTCGCGTCGGCCGCCGGGCGCGACATGTCGTTGACGATCACAGTCGCGCCCTCGGCCGCGAAGAGCGCCGCGGTACTGGCCCCGATCCCCGACCCCGCCCCCGTGATCAGGGCGATGCGATCGCGTAGGCGCATGCGATCCTCCTCTTGTCTCGTTCCGACTCGTACCGGCTCCGACCGTCCGGTCGGTCGTGCCGGGCTCCCCGGCGCCCCCACCCTAATCGGAGCCTTCATTCCGCTTGCGGGGCGCCCTTGCGCCGCCGTCCGCACTCGTTAGACTGCTCACCGCTTATCCAACAAAAGTGTCGGACGATCCGCCGGCGCGGGGCTTGCCGGCGTCCGCAAGGTTTGGGGGGATCCATGCACGGTCGACGTGTGCGCGCCCTGGCGGCGCTCGCGGTCTGCGCGGTGGTGTCGGGGGTGGCCGCCGGCGTGCCTGCGGTCGCGGGGGCGCGAGGAGGAGGCGAGCAGACGATCGTCATCGCCGCGCTCGGACCGTTCTTCGACGCCACGACCGGCACCGAGACCACCGAGTGGCCCGCCGCCGTCAAAGCACGGGCCGAGGCACTCAACCGGTCGGGCGACCTCGGCGACTACACGGTCGAGGTCTTCGAGTGCGACACCGGCCTCGACCCCAACGACACCGAGCAGTGCGCTCGCGACGCC